>DAOWNK010000045.1 GCA_030642635.1 Pirellulales bacterium | reverse complement strand
GTAAAGACGTCCGGGCAGCCGATCGCTTCGGCCAGGTCGCGCAGACGGCCGGTTTCGCCGGTGACCGGCACTACGCGCCGGCGGAGTTTTTCCATATCGCCGCCGCACGATTTTTGCAGTGTGTCCAGGAAAATCCGAAACGCCGCGGCCGTCTCCAGTGTGCCGCCGCTTTTGCTGATAACTATGATCCCCCAATCGTCCTCGCCGGCCAACAGGTCGAGCAGCCCTCGGACCGCGTCGCTGTCGACGTTGTTCCCCTCGAAGTAAATCCTCGGCCTGCCGTTACGGTCGGCATGACTTAGCTCGTTGTGATACGGATGGCGGCACGCCTCGAACAGCGCCCGGGCGCCCATGTACGACCCGCCGATCCCGAGCACAACCATGCGGTTGCACTCGGACGCCAAAGAGTCGGCGACTTTCTTTATCTGTTGCAGCACGTCGCAGTCTTCGTCCAGCAGCCGCTCCGGCAGGTCGAAGAATGCGGCGTCTAGCGGCTGTTTCTCCTCAGGCACCGGGCCGCCGGTCTCGTAGAGCGCCAGGTTATCGAGCACCTCCTGCCGTGCGGCGGCCAGGCGCGGGGCGAGCCATTTCAGGTTGTCGCCCGTCAGCATCCCCTCGCGCACGAACGCTGGGGCGTCGTCCGGGGCGATAAGCGACGAGTAGTCGTATGTCAGCGGCGGTATCGGTTTTGTTTTCATGTATTCAGAATATCCTATATCCCCATTCACAAAAAGGGGCTTTGGGGTAAAATTGTATCCGTCGAAATCAAAAACCAAGGAACCCGAACATGGATATCCAATCACTTGTACGCGAACTGAAGACCCCGAACGACTCGAAAATCGTTATGCTGGTGGCCGACGGGCTGGGCGGCCTGCCGCTTCAGACCGGCGGACCGACCGAGCTGGAAGCGGCCGATACCCCAAATCTCGATGCGCTGGCACGAAAGGGCGTCTCCGGCAGCATGTACCCGATTGCCAGGGGTATTACGCCCGGCAGCGGACCGGGGCACCTGGGGCTTTTCGGCTACGACCCGGTAAAGCACCTTATCGGTCGCGGCGCACTGGAGGCGACCGGCGTGGGGTTCAAACTGGGTGCGAACGACGTGGCCATCCGATGCAACTTCTGCACACTCGACGCACAGGGTAACATAACCGACCGACGCGCAGGCCGGATTCCGACCGAACAGTCCGCACCGCTTGCCGTTAAGCTGCGCGAGATAAAAATTCCTGGGGTCGAGGTCTTTGTCGAGCCGGTCAAGGAGCATCGTTTCGTGGTCGTCTTTCGCGGCGCCGGACTTGGTGGTAACGTGGCCGATACCGATCCGCAGCGGACCGGCGTGCCGCCGTTTGAACCGGTCGCCGGCGACCAGGAGAGCAAAAAGACAGTTGAGGTGGCCGGGAAATTTATCACGGCTGCACGGAAGCTGCTGGCCGATCAGCCCAAGGCGAACGCCCTGACAATGCGAGGTTTTTCCGCCCGGCCCGATATCTCTACATACCAGGAAGTCTATGGGCTGAAGGCCGCCGCAATCGCCGTTTACCCGATGTACAAGGGCCTGGCGCAACTGGTCGGCATGGAGGTCGTCGGCGCGGCGAGCACGCTGGCCGAGGAGATCGACGTGCTGGAGGAAGCATGGAACGACTACGATTTCTTCTTCGTCCACTTCAAGTACACCGACAGCCGAGGCGAGGACGGCGATTTTGACGCCAAGGTGAAGATGATCGAGCAGTTCGACTCGGTTGTGCCGCGAGTGATCGAGTTGAACCCGACCGTGCTGCTGGTAACCGGCGACCACAGCACGCCTGCGAAACTTTCCAGCCACAGTTGGCACCCAGTGCCGACGCTGCTTGTGGCCGAGGACAGCCGCCGCGACCGCTGCGAGTCGTTCGGCGAGACCGAGGCGCTCAAAGGCGCATTAGGTCACTTCGACGCCGTCGAGCTAATGCCGCTGGCCTTGGCCCACGCTGGACGGCTGGGAAAGTTTGGTGCGTAGGAAAACGGGTTCACCACGGAGTGCGTACCGCCGTTTGGTGGCAATGTTAAAGCCCAAGCCACGCACGGGCGGCATCCTCGATGGTATTCAAGTCGGTTGCCGGCAAGTCTCCCAACTTCCGCAGGAGTTTTGCTTGTGGAATTGTGATGAAGTTTTGAGCATCGAACGCACCTTGGCGCAAAAACCTGGCGGCAACCGCTACCTCGTAACCGGATCCTCGCACACTGGTCGTGTGCGGAACCAGTGTAACCAACGCACGATCTTTGTCTTCCGCCGGAACACTCAACACGAGACAAGGGCGGACTTTGGCTACCATCCCGAGATCGACCAACCATACCTCGCCTCTGCCTGGATTAGGCATCATCGGACTCCGCTTGATCGAGTGCCAAGAGGGTTTCCTCCGCAATAGATACCAGGTCTTCGTCCGACAGAGGAGATTGGTCGGATTTCAGAGTACGTCGAACAATCTCGGACGCCAGTTCCCGTTTGTCAGCGTCCGGCAACAATTCAAAGGAGTGCAGGATAGTCTCAACTTGTGTGGTCATCGATTAGGTCTCTTAACGTGGCTTGCAGTTTTCATTCTAACGACGTGGCAACTATATGTCGACCCCGTTACCACGCCGGGCGGTTGGGGAAGTTCGGAGCGTAGTTACTGCTAAGCCGCAAGCGGCTATTGGATGAGCCGTGCGTCCAGCCAATCGGCATGGTCCTGTTCGTCGGCACGGTCGGCGAAATCGACTATCAAATCGAGCCGCTTGCCGTCGGTTATGTCGACCGAAACAGGTATCGGCACATCGCCGCCGCGGATGGTTTCGCTTCGGTAACGCTCGTGGTTGTCAACAAGAACTCGAAACTGCACACTGCCGCACCCGGCGGTCGAGTCGTCGATGCCAAGCTCGGCCTGAAACCGCTTATACGGCCGGTCCAGCAGGTACGTTAGCCTTGCGGTGCTGTGCACGCCGATGCCCTTTAGGTATATCCGCCCGGCGGATCGCAACCGGCCTGCGGTGACGTTACGGTTGCGGCGGTACGGCCAGCGCAGGTCCAGGTACGGTGTGTGCCGGTATTCGGCCGCCTCCAGGTCGGACAGATATGTTACCCGGCCGCCGAGCGGTTGCAGGAAAACGATTGTCCCGCATTTCTGGAAGGGGACAATCCCATTTTCACTACGCGAAAATTGGGACAGTCCCCAGGTCTGGCCCGTCGTGGTGGTGATTTTTAGCTCCTTTTCGTTCACAACGAGCCGTGTGGCCGGAATCACGCTGCCGTCGCTGAAACCAACCCAGGCGTGGAGTCCCTTGTCGGGCGTCTTTTGCCGGAGTGTCGGGTTGAAGATTACAGCGGCGATCCGCTCAGTCTTTACATCTATCGGCCCGATGTCGGTCGCCAGTTTGACGACATCGCCTTTCAAGGCGATGAACTCGCATGTGATCTCGTCGCCGTTGTGCAGTACGATGCGGTCCGAATTGCCCTCTGCCCGGGCGATACGGTCCAGCAGCAGATCGCGCCGCTGAGGTTCGGCAGGCAGGTCGAACGCAACCCCGGCCAGCGATCTGATTGGTAGTTCGAGCGAGCCAAACGTCAAGGAATCGGCGGTGAGCGTTTTTCGGTCCGCCGTAAGAACATCCGCCACAAGCAGCCCGGCACTGGCGGTAACGACGACCGGCCCGTTAGGAACCTCTGCACAGGTCCCCCAACGCACCAACTCTGCGGCCGGCATGTGCTGCTGTTTTCCGGCTGAATCGAACGAGAGGTTCCACTTTGCATCGACGGCCTTCAACTCCGCTACGAACGGTTTTCCATCGACCGGCACTGCGATCGGCCCCTCCGCGCTGGTGGATTTGACGTTTGAGATCAACAAACAAACGAAACAAGCAATGATGTATAAATTGCTTAGCGGCGGGGCTTGCCCCGAGTTGATGTGGCGGTACGTATTGGTATTCAACAGCAACGGCGGGCAAGCCCGCCCGCTAAACAACCATTTGCGGCCGTTTGTGTGGTCCATGCTTCACCTCTGAAAAATCGGCAAACAGTTTTCCGGCATTTGCAATACGATAAGCGCCATGGCAGTGGCGTACTCCTGCGAGATGGGCGAGAGCCAGGAGCCGTCCGTGCGCTGCCGCCCGATCAGGTCGTCGCGCACGGCCGGGCCCCACTGGTCCCAGTGCTTACCGCCGGCGAGCCACATGGCCTGCGCGGCGTAGTATTGGCCGTAGAAGTAATAGGTTTCTCGTCGCACAGCGTCGGCGCCAGGCCGGAATTGCATCAGGTATTCGAGTCCCTTGGAAATCTCCGGCCCTTCGTACACTCCTGCGCTGTACAGTGCGACCACCCCGGCGGCGGATCGGGCGAAGCCGCTCTGCCCGCCTGAGACCATGTACATGAACCCGCCGTCGGCGTTCTGGCTCCGCTTGACGTAGTCGATGCACCGGTCGATGGTATCACCGGGCACGAACAACCCTGCGTTTCGCGCCGCTCGAAGCGCCATTACCTGGCAAGCGGTGACGGAGATATCGGCGTCTGCGCGACGGGGCTGATATCGCCACCCGCCGTCGCTGTTTTGTGTGTTGACGATAAGTTTCACTGCGGCAGAGAGTTTTCCACGCAGTTCCGGCTTGCGCGACATTCCGTAACATTCCGACAGAAACAGCGTGGCGAAACCGTGACCGTACATCGGTCCGTGACTAGCGGTGCCCGGCGCCATGATGAAGCCGCTTTGACGTGTGTTTGCCAGCAGGTAGTCGACGCATCGGTCGATTTGTCCGCCGTACTGTCCCCTGCCGGGCGTGCTGCCGCCGGACATCATCGCCATGCCGGCCAGCGCCGTGACGGCCACGTTGCCGCGATATGCCCCCGAGCCGAACGAGCCGTCGTCGTGTTGCCGCGACGACAGCCAGGTCAGCCCGCGCTGGATCGACCGCTCGGCGGCCGGCGTGAGCATTTCGACAGCTTGTGCCGGATTGCAAAGTAAAATTGCAATTAGGTAAATGAAAAAACTATAAAGCCGCGACCGTTGGTCGCGCCGCGTAATGTCGGTGCTGCCCACTGTATTGGCGCGACCAACGGTCGCGGCTTTATAGTTCTTATTTTGCATCATTTCCCTCCGAGAGTCGTCGAAAATACTTTTCTATGAGCAATTCGTATTTCGGCAAGAATTCCTCGATCGGTAATTGCAGCATCTGCTCGCGTTGATGTGCGGGCAGCTCACCCCAAAGGCCCTTAATAAGTTCCCGCATCCGGTCCATATCGACGTTTCCGTCCGGCTCATCGCCGTTTTTGCGTTCGGTGGGCGTGGTGGACGGTGTATCGCCCGGTTTTTGTTCAGCGCCGGCAGAGTCGTCCGAGCCGTCCTTTTGATGGTCGAGATCGTTGCGTTGTCGGTCTGCCAGGATATCGAGCAGGCGTTGTAGCTCGGCGTTGATTTGTTTTTGCCGAGCGGTCGCCCGGCCGACACGGTTGTTGCGGATATGGCTGCCGGCGGAGTGCATTTTGGTTCCGACGGCAAGTTGCGTCGCCTCGGACAGCGCCACCGCGAGAGTATCGGCAGAGTGTGGATCGCTTTGTCGCAATTCCTCGGCCGCCCGGTCCATGCCGTGTCGGATTCGGTCGAACTGTCGGGCAAGTTCGAGTTGCCGCGCCGAGAGTATCTTCAACTCGGCCAGGTCTTCCGCCCCAAGGTCTTCCAGGTTCCATGTCAAGGTGCGACGGCCGATCTCGACGGTGTGTTCCAGCAGCGTTTCCTGGTCGCGCAGCAAGGCGCCAATCTCGCGGTGGAAGCGGCGGTAGCCGTCGCTTCGGGTAAGCCGGCCGAGTATCCGCTCAAGCGAGGCGACTACCGCGTTCTGATGCCCGCCGGCGTTATCCAGCAACCGTGCCACGGACAACTGTGGCACGGCCATCTTGGCCGTGTTTGGTTTATTCGGTTCTTCACGACACGGCCAAAATGGCCGTGCCACGTTTATGGCTGACTTGATCGCAACGGTCAGTTCGTGGTCGGCGGGCGTAAGATGTTCGCGCCGAAGCCGGTCGATCTCATCAAGCAGTGCCGTCATGCGCTGCTGAACGCCCGGGCGGTCGAGTCGGTTGTTTTTCACCTCGGCCAGCAGCACCAGCACGTGCATCCGCACGCCTTCGCTACGGTCGGTCAGGCTGTGCGATACCCGGCGCTGGTTCAGTTCGACCGCTTGCAGGCGATCAACATCGAGATGTTCAAGTTGTCCGAGTTGATCAAGCCGAACCAGAATCGCCTCGAGTTGCGACCGGCACCCGAGTTGCATTTTTAGCACCCTGGCAACCTCGGCAAGGATCGTATCCTGCCAGTCGGCGAGCCGGTTTTGTAGCTGCTCGTCTGAGATAACGATCACTTGCCGCGGCTCGCTGGTGCCTGTTTGCGGCAGATAGTCGGCGGCGGCGGCGTGAAATGTGATTTGGACGCCCGGTGTAAGGCCGAGTTTTTCCAACTCCCAGCGGTATTTGACCGTGCGATGGTCGCACTGCTCGTCGTAAAAGCCCCCACATTGCGAACAGAGGTCAGTGGTACCGGCGTCTCGCCGGTATAGCAAAATTGCAGATTTTCGATCACCTTTTGTTGTTTGGCTCGTCAATTCAAAGACCAATGCTATCTCGTGCAGCGCCAGGTCGTCTTCGGCCGACACCTTGATCGGTACGACGGCCTTCGGCGTGACGAACACCTTGGCGGTCGGCCGGTCGATTGTAACACTCGGCGGTGTATCCGGCACGGCACGAATCTCCCAGCGATCACCCCGGCCGCCTTTGAGTCCGTTGCGACCGGTCAGTTCAAACCAATAGGACCCTGAGCGGTCGATCTGCACCTCGGGCGATTCCGGCCCCGGCGCCGTAAATCTGCGGCCGCTTCTGCTGATACGTCCCGGAATACGTCTGTCGCCTTCCATGCATAACGCGACCGCGGCGAGCGGCTTGGTCGTCTTGGCGGCGATCTCCATCCGTGTGCCGACCAACGCCCGAATGTTTTTCTTGGACTTTCGCGGCGGACAACCGGTATACTTCGGAGGGATGAGCCTAATTGAAAGCGCGGTGATTGCCGGCGGATCGACTACCTTGACGGCTGTCCAAGGCATCGAGCGGTCGTCGCCTCCTTCCGCCCGATATGAAAACGCTCGGGCAACGTTCTCGCGTCGGGCGACCAGCCGCGAGCCGATCGGCCTGATCGGCTCCGTCTCGACCGTCACACCGCCGTCCGGGTTATCGAAGCGGTAGTGTATCAACACGTCGGTCGGCAGCCGTGCACCCTTAGCGTCAATCAGTTCGACTTCGAACACCCCGCCACGAGCAACGCGTTCCACCCGATCGACGAACTCTATGTGGTTCCTACGCGGCCATGCCGTTTGTCCGAACGGGTTGACGATCCGGGCCACTGCAATCTGCAATGCCGGCGGGTCGAGCGCTGCCAAGATCACCGCCGTTAGGCACACCGCCGCTGTGGTCACAGCCGCACGGACCGGCACGCGCGTGTCCAGCAGTTCGGAGAAATCGAGCCGCTCGGTCTCCGAGGTTGCCTGGTCGATCACCGCCCGACGCAACTCGGCCGAGCCGGCCGTCGGGTCGTCGTCGGACGTGCGCAAAAATTCCACCGACGAGACCAACCGGTCCTCGAGGCCTGGAAACCGCCGCTCGAGCTTCTGCGCCAACTCGACGTTGCGTAGCCGGACAAACAACGGCAGATACAAGAATCGATAGCACGCCCACACCATGATCCAAGCGACCGATAATGAGCAGATTACCCTAAGACCAATATCCTGGAAGCGGACCAGATAGTCGAGCAGGCTCAGCGCTACCATCGCGCCAAGCGCGGTCGTCACCACCCAACTCAGTCCATACACTACCATCAGCCGCCGGGCGCGGCTCCGCAATGCGGCGATTCGTTGTTCGAGTGGATGTTGCATAGTTAGGGGCCAGTGATTAGGGGCCAAGGGCCAGGGGCTAGGGGGCTAGGGGCCATGGATTTTTGTGTGTAATCGAATACGGTTGAAAGCAAAATTCCGGCCCCTGATCCCTGGCCCCTTTATTCTACACCATTCCTCCCCGTTTTCTTAATATCCATTCTACGATGAGCAACACCAGGCAGCAAAGCAGCACTGGATACTTGTTCCACAGCGGCACACTCGGGAGCGATTCGATGGGCACCTGTCGGCCGTACGGCAGGTTTCTTGGCAAGCGAGCGGCGCTGCTGAACGTGTAGAAGCGTCCCTTGGTCTGTTTAGCTGCACGGCGCAGCGCAGTCACATCGGTACGCACACGCTCGAACTCGCCGGCCGGCGGCGCCACGGTAAAGTCGACACCTTGGTCGCGACCGCCGGTTGCCGGCACTGCGATCCAGGCATGGTATCGGCCCGACGGCAGCCGGCCTAGCTTACTCTGGAAAATTCCTCTGGCGCCGGCCACACGGTGGAGCCGAATCCTGCGAGTTTTGCCGCCTTGATGTTCGAGCACCACCGTTACGCCGTCGTCTTCGGCCGGTGCTGTCCGCTCGTCGTCAAAACGGACCCGTAATCGCACCGCCTCGCCCTGGTCGTACTCATGTTTATCGGCAGTCAGCACGGCGGCGTGCTCGTCTGGAGCGAGCTTCGAGCGGCTCAGATAGCGGATCATCTGTATCCAATACCTGGCGAAGTATACGTCTCCCACACGGCGCCGCCATCGCCAGGTTTCGTCTGTAGCGTGCAGCAGCACCTTGCCGGAACCTACGTACTGCAAACAGATAACCGGCAGCGGATTGCCGTCCCGGCCGAGCCGATCCGAGCACACCGCCAGCACTCGGGCGGAGGGCTTTAGTCTGTTGACTTCCATCAGCCAATAGAGCTTCGGCAGGTTCGACCAAATCTCCCGCGTTTCGGCCGGAGTGTCGCCGAGTTGCATCGGCGGGAAGCCGAATCCAAGCTCGGTCGGCTGAACGCGAAAACCGTTGCTTAGCACCTGCTCTGGGTTGGGATAGCGAACCTCACCCGGTTCGATCGGCAGCAGCCGCGCCAGCGGTGTATTGCGAAATGCCGCCGGGGTGTACTCCGGCCCTGCGACAAACACCATAGCGCCTCCCCTGCCCTGCCGATCGACGAACTCGGCGAGGTTTTGCAACATCGAGTCGCTCAGCATCGCCGGGTTGACGTCTCCGAAGATAACCACGTCGTATGCGAACAGATCGTCGCGTCGGACCGGGAACCCGCTCAAGGCCGCTGAGTCCTGCTCGGCGTGTTCCACGTCGGCTTCTTGCAGCACGGTGTTAAGCTCGACGGTCTCATCGCGTCGGAACATGTTTTCCAGGTATCGGAACTCGAAGCTGGGATACGCCTGGACCAGCAACACGCGAATCTTTTCCTTGCGGACCTCAACCGTACACTGCCGAGAGTTATTCTCCGTGTTGAGTTCTCCCTGTTGCGGCTCTACTTCTATGGTGAATCTGAACCGTCCGACTTCGGTCGGGCGGTAAGGCACTCGGAGTTGTTGGGTTTGCCCGTCGGGGCCGACGGTTACATCAACTTTAGACAACACCTGTGGTTCATCTTCTTGGCGGAGCACCACGCCGACCTTTTTGTCATGGAAGCCGGTACCGGTGAGCTTACACTCGAACTGCAGCAGATCGTCGACGAACACAAACTGCTCGACCAGCAGATCGGTCAGCTTCAGGTCTTGGACCGTGCGGTTGCTGCCCAGCGCGACGGTAAACAGCGGTACGCCGCGCCCACTGGCTCGCTGGGCGGCCTGGCGCAGCGACCGGCCGGCCGTGTTAATCCCGTCGGTTAGCAGCACCATGGCGGCCGGTCTTCTGCCTCGCAATTGGTCTAGCACCGTGCAGACGGCGTCTCCAAGCCTGGTGCTCTGCCCGGTCGGCTCGATCCGGCGGATTTCCTCCGCCGCGGCCGCCGCATCGGTTTGGCCGCTTACGCGCACTCCGGTCAGAAAGTACACGCGCAGCTTGTAGCCGGCGTCCATGGCCGAGAGCATCGCGGCGTCTCGCTCCAGCAGCAGCGTTCTGGCAAGGTTCCACCGATTCAGTTCGGCGTCGGCGCCCAGCGTTTTTTCGACCCGTTTGCTGATGACCTTGCGCAGCTTTCCCTCGTAGCGGTCGACGACGGTCATACTCAATGAATCGTCGATAAGCACCGCCACGTACGGCAGCCCGGTCCGCTGAAGCGAGATCGATGTCTGAGCGATCATCATCATAACGACCGCCACCAGCGCCAGGCGCACCGCCGCCGGCAGCATTCGGTATGGCGTGGAAGCCTGTCGGCCTTCGCGCAAATATATCGCCACAACGAAGACTACGGCAAAGACCATAAACAGCAGCGTTACCCAAGGCGGCCACGGCCAGGTGAGTTCGATACACCATGCCGTACCCTCGCCCTGTGCGGTGTGGATGCCCAGCAGGCGTGCGATCCAATTTGGCAGTGTACCGCTCATGGTGTGTTATATCCGTAACGCCATGCTAAGCAAGTTTCCGTCAGCAACAATCCCAACACTACGTAAAGCAGATAAACGTGCAGACGCGCCGGCTGTGCGATCGACATGCCGGGTTGCTGTTCTGAGAAGACCAGCGAGCCGTGGGGTTTATCCCCGCGCCAAGCCTTGTCCCAGGATAAATCTGGGGGCTCGCTGATTTTAAGCAACACAACTTCAGGCCACAGATCACGGCGCAATTGATCTATTGTGATCCGTGCCAGATTGCTCTCGGTCGTGTCGATGTTTGCCGCAAAATTCCAAGCCCTCTCGATCGGCTCTCCGAGCCGAACGGTGTATATGCCGCCGACGGTGGTCCCATCGAACGAAAGTGTGCTGCAATCGCCGTCGGTATGAATCGTCACCGGCTGTGTCCGGCCGTCCGGGCAGTGGACCGAGGCGGACAGATCGGCCACGGCGGAAGGGACCGACGCGACGATCGGCTCGCCCACTGCAACATTCCGCTGCCGGAGTTCTCCACCGGCACAAAACGCCAGCATCTCCTGCACCAGCGGCACAAAGCTCGGCCACAGCGGCAGCGGAGTCCACGAGACGTCGGCCGAGGCGCCGACCAGCACCACGCGCCCGCGACCGACCGACGCCTCGACGATCAGCGGATCGCCCTGGGTAGTTTTAAGCACAACCATGGCCCCGGAATCTTTCGGCACGGTCAACTTAAAATACCTGAAGATCGGCACGGCCGACAGCCCTGCCTTCTCCCGACCGCGAAACGCACGGACGATCGGATGTCGGTACTCCATCGGGTCGATGTGATATACGCCGGCCGGTACGATTTCCCCGAGCCGTGCCGGCAGGATGTGCGTGTCATCCGAGGTGTCGTAAAGCCGGCGATTGTACCGCTGGGCCGTCACTGCTTCACCAAGGAAGAATACCACGTTGCCGCCGGCCCCCAGGTATGCATCCATCACTCGGGCTTCGCCGGCGGTGAACTGTGCAACGTTGCAAATGAACACGCAGTCGTATTGGCCCAGGTCGCGTTCTATAAGTGCGCTCTCCGGGGCCAGATCGACCTGGACCGACGTTTGCCGGTTTGAGTCTCCCGCAGGAGACAATGCCGCGGCGAGATAATCGGCGGCGCCGCCGAACGGCTCGCCGGAGGGCCGGCCGTCAATACATAATACCCGCAGTGATTCTCGCACGGGAACCACCATAAAACGGCGATTATCCGTCGGCAGTGCGTCGCCGTCGGCACGCACCTCGACGATATGGTCGCCGGGCGTGTCGAACCGATATGTGAATTCCACGGACCGCTCTTCGCCGGCTGCAATGTCGATGTGCTTCCGTGCAACCCGACGTCGGTCGATGAGCAGCTCGATCGGTTGATTGTTTCGCGCCTTGCGGCCGAAATTTTTCAGGCAAACTTCAAACCGCACGTCTGCGGCCAAGGTGGCGACTGGATCGAGCGTGCTTAGGTCGGCGACGGCAAGGTTTTCGGCATCCGGCTGCCCAAGGTCGATCACGGCTATTGTGGCGGTGTTCAGCAAGCCCCCAGGTTTATCCTGGGGCAAAGTTCGGCGTGGGGATAAACCCCGCGGCTCGCTGGTTTTGTTCGGCTCCCAGCCGACGCGCTGCAGGTCGGTCAGGAAATAGACTTCGTGCCGGCCCAGTCCGGGGTTCTCGCGCCGTGCGTTCTGCACAATCCGCCGGACCTTGTCAACCGTAGCCGGCCCGTCGATCGTGGTATCGGTGCACTTAAGCCGGTCGATCTCGCCAAGCACCTCGCCCGGCTCCATGGCCGGAGCGCCGATGACGACCGCCGGCGGCGAGGCCATCAGCACTAGTGTAAAGGCGTCGCCACGGCGAGATTCCTCGACGAGTTCCCCGGCGAGTTGTTTTGCCTGCTCGAAGCGGCTGCGATCGGTCGGCCTGTAGGCCATCGAGAACGAGCCGTCCAGCACCAACACACGATGTATCCGCCCGGCGCCGGCCGGTGCGGGTCCGGTCCGCTGGAAATACGGCTCGGCCACGGCCAGCACCAACAGCACCACGATCAACGTTCTTACGGCCAACAGCAGCCATTGCTCGAATCGCAACCTTCGGCGTTGTTTCTTAACGGCGGCAAGCAGATATTCCATGGCCGCCCAAGACACCTCGGCATACCTCCGCCGGCTGAGCAGGTGGATTACAACAGGCGCCGCCGCCGCGGCCAACCAGCCGAGCATCGGCAGGTTGGCTATCCCGAAAGCGAACAGTGGATAGTATTCCATGGTGACCACAATTGTAAAGCCGCGACCAGTGGTCGCGGCTTTGCAATAGCTACCTCCTTGACGCCAAATAACTCGACAGAGCCACCTCCAACGATTGATCGGTTCTCATCTGCACGTAGTCGATCCGGTGCATCCGACAGCCCTGTTTGAGCCGGTGAACGTACGCGCCGAACTGATCGAGATACGCTTTCCTCAGCGGCCCGGGTTCGACGAGCACCTCGGGCAACTCCTCCAGGCCGCGGAACATGGTGGTCCGTCGAAACGGAAAGTCCAACTCGGCCGGGTCGAGCACGTGCATGAGCACCACCTCGTGCCGGCGATGGCGAAAGTGTTTTAGCCCGGCCAGCATCGACTCGACATCGTCGAACAGGTCGCTTAAGACCACGACGATCCCGCGCCTGGTAAACCGTTCGGCCAGTTCGTGGAAGATCGGTCCGACGGCCGTCTTCCGACCTCCGACGGATTCTTCCATGACGTTGATTATTTGCTTGATGTGCGATGCCTTGCTGCCGGGTCGGACCAACGCACGGACCTCGCGGTCGAAGGTGGCCAGTCCAACGCTGTCCTGCTGCTTAAGGACCAGGTACGCCAGCGCGGCGCCTACGCACTTGGCGTACTCCAGCTTCGAGAGTGCGGCCTCTGCACTTTTGTATTGCATGCTCTCGCTGGTATCCAGCAGCAGGTAGCAGTCAAGGTTCGTCTCTTCCTCGAACTGTTTAAGGTGATACTTGTCGGTCCGGCCCAAAACCTTCCAGTCGAGGTATCGCAGGTCGTCGCCGGGCACATATTCGCGGTGCTCGGCGAACTCGATCGAGAATCCATGGAACGGGCTGCGGTGGACCCCGGAGGCGTATCCCTCGACGATCAACCTGGCGCGCAGGCTAAGTCCTTCAAGCCTTGCCAGGACCTTCGGATCTAAATAGTTTTGGGAGTTTTCCACTTCCGTCCGCCTCGTCCTGTTTAACCTTGGCAGTGTCGATTAGCCGTTGTATAACGTCGTCCGGTTTTATGCCTTCCGCCTCGGCGTTGAAGTTTGTCATAATGCGGTGCCGCATTACGGGAAACGCAACCGCCCGAACGTCGTCTACGCCGGCGTAGAACTGCCCGTGCAACACTGCGCGGGCCTTCGCGCCCAGCACCAGGTACTGACTGGCCCTGGGTCCGGCACCCCAGCTTACGTACTCGCGGATAAAGTCCGGCGCGTCGCCCTTGTGCGGCCGGCTCATCCGAACCAGCCGCATGGCGTAGCGGATCACGTGGTCGGCCACCGGCAAACGCCGGACTATCTTCTGCAACTTCAGAATCTGCTCACCGGTGAGCGTCGGCGTGACCGCGGCTTCAACATCGGTGGTGGTCCGTTTGACGATGTCGAACTCCTCGTCCTCCGCCGGGTAATCAACGTATGTATTGAACATGAACCGGTCGAGCTGCGCCTCGGGCAGCGGATATGTACCCTCCTGCTCGATCGGGTTCTGCGTGGCCAGCACGAAAAACGGCCGGTCGAGTCGGTGACGCCTTCCACCAGCGGTGATTTGGTACTCCTGCATTGCCTCTAGCAGCGCCGCCTGGGTCTTCGGCGGCGTGCGGTTGATCTCGTCGGCAAGGATAATGTTACCGAAGATCGGGCCTTGCAAAAATTTGAACTCCCGAGTGCCGGATACCCGGTCTTCCTGAATGACCTCCGTGCCGGTGATATCCGATGGCATCAGGTCGGGTGTGAACTGGATGCGGCTGAACTTCAGCGCCATGGTGTCGGCCAGCGTCCGGATCATAAGCGTTTTGGCCAGCCCGGGCACGCCGACCAACAGGCAGTGCCCCCCGGCAAACATTGCAGAAAGCAACTCCTCGATCACCTGCTGCTGCCCGACGATCACCCGTGCAAGCTGCTCGGTGATTTGCCGAAACGCCTCGTTTAGTTCCTCTACGGCCTGAACGTCGTTGTCTTGGAGCATGGTTTGATTTCCGTGATTACAGGTTATGGCCGCTTGCGGCTTCGCAACACCCTTGCCACGTCCTGCGACCCCGCAAGCGGCCCGCCGTGCAGGCTCAATGCAATCAACTCGGTGCCGGTGGCGATGAGCAAACTGCCGTGGGCAATCAGCAGGTTGCCGCCGCTTGCACCACGCGGAGCCAGATCGATAACTTTCACGGGCCGGGCCGTCTTGGCGTCGAAAACATGAATTCTATCGCGTGTCGGCCAAAGGACACAACCTCCGGCTAGCACGCCGCGGCCATGGCCCGGCCTATCCGGCCCGTCGGGCCAAACGTGTTTTACACGACCGCGATCACCGCCGGCCAGTCCGATCCAATAGATACGTCCACCGCCGGCAATCAGGTGTTTGTCGGTTGTGCCCAGCAGGTGTAGTGCGTCTTGCACCTCCGTGCCGGTCTGCCAGAGTAACTGTCCGCCGGCGTCGTCGAAGGCAAAAATTCGCGGGCTGTCGGCCGGGGCTACAAACAACGTACCGCGATCGTAAACGCAAGGTGTAAGTTCGCGTCGCCAGTGCGGAGCAAGCTGTGACAAGTCGCCGCGGACCGCGCGTGGATACAGGCTGATCCAGCGTATATGTCCGTCGACGGCCGACAGCGCCGCCACCGCGCCGAGGTTCGTGTTGTAGTAAAGCGTCTCGCCTTGCAAGGTGAGCAGGTTGTGCGTGTTCTGATACAACGTGCCTCGGGCGGGTGTCTCGGCGCCGCAAATGAATCGCCGCCAACGCCGGCGCCCGGTCCTGGCGTCGAAGCACGCAACGTGTGCCCTGGGGCGGACGTCGCTGCTGCGCATGGCGACGTATACGTTCGCACCGTCGGCCAGTGGCGAGCCTTCAAACGCCCAACCGTCCTCCGGTGCGATCTTCCACAGCAGTCGCCCCTCGGCTGCAAGGTCAAGACAGACAAGGCAGCCGGGCGTTAGGCCGGATGACCGCTCGGCCCTTTGCGGCCGGCCGGTCAGC
>DAOWNK010000262.1 GCA_030642635.1 Pirellulales bacterium | reverse complement strand
GGCAGAAACGCCTTGGAGACGTCGGGCGTTTGTATTGCGAACAGAAGTCTGACGTTGAGTTGGCTCACGAGTGGATTTCGGCAAGGTGCTGTCCTCGATAGAGTGAGTTTAAGAGTTGTCAGCAGTCAGCTATCAGCAGTCGGATTTCGGCTATCGTGTCATGCTTCGAACCATTTAACCGATGGACTTGTTTTCCACACAGATTTTTCCTTCATGCATGAAAACTGATAGCTGATAGCTGATAGCTGATAGCCGACGGCTGATAGCTCAAAGAGCATTTCGGGTGCCAACGCTTGCAACGAGAGTGGTGATGGTGGCGTAAGTCGTTACCGGCCAACAACTTACGTTGCCCGACATCATGACGGATGCCCTATCAGACGATGTGGCGCGTTCCTTTTGCTCATCATCCCACCGTGCGATGTGTTGCATTTTGGAAACGTGCGAAGTACCTTAAACTATGTAACGCTTCAGCCGGATGAACCAGGAAATTTGAATAATGGACTCACGAGAGATCGTTAGCCGCGCGATAGAATTCGACGCCCCGCCACGGCTGCCGTTCTGGCAGCATTGGAACCATAAGATGCCCGGGTTTCCGGACGACGTGTGCAATATCTGGGAGATGGACCGCCATGAGGCCGGCTGGTTCTTCGACAACCCGGTTATGGATGATTGGGGTTGCGGATGGAGCACCACCGGACAGAAGAACATCGGCCAGGTCTCCGAGTTCCCGTTGGCCGATTGGTCGGCGCTGGACAGCTACAGCCTGCCCGATCCTTGCAAGGCGTTTTATTACGATCGGCTCGGGGCGATGATCGATGCGGCAGAGGATCGCTACGTGGCGATTACCGCCCATTCGTTGCTTTTCTCCCGGCTGCACAAGCTGCGCGGGTTCGCAAATACCATGGAGGATTTTTATCTCGAGCCGGAGCGGGTCCATCGCGTGTTGGATATGATCGTCGATTTCAAGATTCAGCAGTGTGACGAGTTGCACAGACGGTTTGGAGATAGCATACACGGGCTGTTTGTGACCGACGACTGGGGCACTCAGGAGAGAACCTTCGTCGGCAAGAAGATACTCGACGAGTTCTTTGTTCCACGCTACAAAAAGATATTCGATGCAATCCACGCTCATGGCTGGCACGTAATCCTGCACAGTTGCGGGCGGGTTAACGACTTCGTGCCCACGTTTATCGAGTTGGGCGCCGACGTGTTGAACATGCAGCAGTCCAGAAACTACGACCTGGTTCCGTTCGGCGAGCAGTTTCGCGGAAAGGTGTGCTTCCTGGCCACTGTAGACATTCAATCGACCATGCCGCAAGGAATCGAAGAAAAGGTGCGTGAGGAGGCCAGACTACTGGTCGAACACTGGAGTACGCCGAGCGGCGGAATGATCGCGTTCGATTACGGCGACTGGCCGGCACTGGGTGTAAAACCCGAGATGCCTCGTGTCATGTTCGACGAGTTCGCCAAGCTAATGAATTATTGGCAAAGCACTACCGTGTAATCGCCAACACGTCGTCGTGCACCAGTCCGTTCGTGGCAACGCCGTTTCCGGAGTGGATGGTGCGTCGGCCTTGCCAATCGGTGAATACGCCGCCTGCTTCTTCGATGATCGGCAGCACTGCGGCAATATCCCAAATGTTCACGACCGGATCGATCATTACTTCCGCTCTGCCGATGGCCACCATCATATACCCGTAGGCGTCGCCCCATGATCGGCTCAGCCGCATGGAGGCTTGGAGTCGGTCGTAGACCTCACGGCGGCCGATTTTATCGAAAGTGGCGACATCACTGGTCAGAAACAGACCGTCTGCGAGTGTCTTGCATTCGGACACCTTTGCCGGCTGCGGCGGCGTTTTGCCGTGGACGTACCATGCTCCCTGTTCTGCCGCGGCGTAGATGCACTCGTCCAACGCCGGGACAACGATCACTCCGGCGGCCGGTTCGCCTTCGTGTTCCACGCCCAGTAGTGTTGCATAAAGCGGCACGCCGTGAATGAACGATTTCGTGCCGTCGATCGGGTCGAGAATCCATCGGAATCCGCTGTCACCCGGCCGCTCCGGCAACTCTTCGCCCAGTATGGCATCGTCGGGAAACGCCTCGACGATCCGGTGCCGCAGATGCTCCTCCGCCCGACGGTCGGCCGCGGTAACCGGCGAGTCGTCTTCCTTGCGTTCGACCTGAAGATCGGCGGCGCGAAAGTACTCCAGCGTAATCCAGCCGGCCTCTCGGGCGGCCTCGACGGCCAATTCCAGCCGCCCGACGATATCTGGAACGTTGGTGCTCATGCTGTAATGATAATGTACGAAGGGGGAAGGGGGAAGGGGGAAAGTGGCACCGGCGTCTCGCCGGTGTAACGCAACTCAAAGTAATACCTATACTTATACACCACCGGCGAGACGCCGGTGCCACTGATTCTATCTCTTCATTCAACGGTATTGGGGTGAGCCAAGCCGCTAAACGTTATATCCCCCTTCCCCCTTCCCCCTTCCCCCTTTGTAACGCAGTCATCCGCCGATCGTATGCCGCAACTACCTCTCCACGGCGGAGCATGCATATGACTCGATGCGTATCTTCCGGGTCGACGACCGGAATCTCGGCTATCTCTTTTTGCGTGTATAGTCGCAGTGCGGTGTGCAGATTGTCGTCGGGTGTGACAGTAGCTACCTCGACAGTGGCCAGGTCGGAGGCCAGTATCAAGCTTCCGGCCTCTCTGCCGACCAGCGTCGAACGAATATCGTGCAGAGAGAAGATTCCAACCAGGTGGTTTTCGCCGTCGACGACCGGAAAATAATGGGCTGTGGATCGGGCAACCAACGGCAGGACTTTCGGCAGCGGAAGGTCCTCGCGGATGAGCGTAGGACGGCGCGACGGGTGGTACACCTCGCAGACCTTCATACCCTCCAACACGTCGACGACAAAATCTCCGAAATGGGCCGGGCTGTCGATCAGCGAAGAGACCTGTTCTTCGTAGAGGGTCCAGCGCTGCGAGAGGATCGCCACGTTTATTACGCTGACCAACATCAACGGGACCAATAGATTATAAGAGCCGCTCATCTCCGAGACCATAATCAGTGCGGTTAGCGGCACCTTTGCCACCCCGGCGAAGAACCCGCCCATTCCTACCAACACGTACGCCTCCGGTTGCGGGACCATCTGAGGGAAGAATTCGTGGCACAGGAACCCGTAGGCGCCGCCGAGCATGGCGCCGATAAACAACGACGGGGCGAACACACCGCCGCTTCCGCCAGAGGAGATGGTAAACGTCGTGGCTGTGATATTCGCTACGACCAAAATCGCCATGACCTGGATCGTCAGATTTCCGTTGAGGGCTTCTTGTATCCAGCCGTATCCGCCGGACATGATCTGCGGCAGGCTAAGTGCAATCAGCCCAAGCATCAGCCCGCCGATGGCAGGTTTTATAAAATTTGGAATCGGCAGCTTGCGGAACAAACGATCGCGAACACCGTAAAAAAACCACACGTAAACGAACCCTACCAGGGCACACAGCACGGCAAACACAAGATAAAACGGCAACTCGTGTGCACCGTGGAACATCAAGTCCCCGGCAGTGGTGAACGCAAAACCTTGGCCGAATACCCAGGAGAATACGGAATAAGCCACCACCGAGGAGACCACGCAGGGCACAATGGCGGAGAATTCGATAGCCGTGCTGGCATACAAGACCTCTACGGCGAACAGCGCCCCGCCCAACGGCGCCCGGAAGATTGCACCGATGCCTCCGGCCGCGCCGGCCAAGACCAACATCCGCCGGTCCCAGTCGCTCAGTTTCAATTTCGTGGCCAGAAACGAACCGAACCCGGCGCCGATCTGTGCAATCGGGCCTTCCCGACCTGCCGAACCGCCCGTGCCGATCGTCAGTATACTGGCGACGGTTTTGATCAGCGGCACCCTGGCACGAATGTTTCCCTGGGATTGATGAAATGCCTTGACAACCCCGTCGGTGCCGTGCCCCTCGGCCTCCGGGGCAAAGCCGTAGACGAGCACTCCGCACAGCAGCCCGCCGACGGCCGGCACCAGCAATACCGCGTACCAGCAGATCGGCATGTGTGCGGCGTGTGCAATCTCTTCGGTCCCGGAGCCTGGAGGCCAGTAACCCATCCACTGCCCCATGGCGATACTCTGGAGCCAGTTGAGTCCCGTGGCGAATACGATCGCTCCAAGCCCTGAAACCACTCCGACCAGCACGCTATAGACGATTAACCTGCCCGAGGATTCCAAGTCGAAAACCGTGCGCAACTTTTTAACGAGCGCCGACACTATTCATCCTTCCAAAAACATGCGTGCCAGACCAGTATGGCGGCGCCGCAAACCAGCAGACTGTCGGCGATGTTGAAGTTGGG
>DAOWNK010000213.1 GCA_030642635.1 Pirellulales bacterium | reverse complement strand
TGGAAGAGCCTTTTTTAGTGTATACCAATTATCGCTGTTTTTTCAGAAAGTGCAGTCAAAAAGCTACAGGCACTCGACGAGATGCTGAACGAGCTTGATTCGCTCGGGAAAGTTACCACCGAAAAACTCGACAAGGACTGGCAGACAAGAAGGGCGATTGAACGTAACCTTCAGATGATGATGGCAATCTTCATCGACGTTTGCCAAGGGAGCCTCCCGAAGCCCATGCAGTCTCAAGCGGCAACTGCTACCGAGGTGATCAAGTTGTGCGTTCAGCTTAGGGTATTGTCGAATCAAGAAAGTTATCGGCCGATAGTTGACTTTCATAACGTCTTCGTGCGCCACTGTTACGAGAGAATCAATGCAAACACCCTTACCGATTTTATGAATAACCACTTGGACGACTTTCGGCGTTTTCGTGACGAGGTGTTGGCACATGCGAGAGATCACGATTGAAAACGTAACTGCAACGCTGGCGGAATGTCAGAATAATGTTTAGCAGCCGCCGGTACGGCGGCTTGAATCTGCGATGACAAACAATCCCGAAAACTCGACCGAATTCCAGCAGCTTGTCGAGCAGCTTTATCAACCGCAGTCCAGGCGTGCCGCCAGGCAAAAACTCCTCGCCGCCAAGGCCGTCGGACCGCTGTTGGAATGCCTGGAGTCCACCAACGAGTTGGTCGTCTGGGCGGCTGTCGAGTCGCTACAGGAGTTACGTGCAAACGAGGCCGTCGGGCCGCTTGTCGATCTGCTTCAGCGAGGCGTGTTGGTCGTCGATGTTACCGAGGCGTTAACGGCAATCACCGGCCAGGATTTCGGGGTCGATGCAACACGGTGGCAGCAGTGGATCGGCGACCCGACAACCGCTGAATCCACCGAGTTGGACGTTGCCGGGTGCATCCGCCGAACCGCCGAGCTGCTCGGGGTCGAGCCGACCGGCTCCGGCAAGTCGTTCCGGTTCAAGCTCTCGCTGCCTGAAGACCGCTCGCAACGTGTGGATGTGTACTTCGGCCGCGAGGATTCCGAAGGCGACTCCTTGGTGGTCATCTACAGCGAATGCGGTCCGGCCGTGGCGAAGTATTACGAGGCGGTGCTGCGGAAAAACATAACCATCCCGGCCGGCGCGTTCGCCATTCGGGACATCAAAGGGCAGCCGAATTTTGTAATGGTCGACACTATGATCGCTGCGGTGGTCACGCCCAGCGCACTGGCCAAAAAGATCGAAAACATCGCAGCCCGCGCTGATATTGTCGAAAAAGGATTAACAAAAGAGGATCGTCGCTAAACCACCGTTTAGCCGCCGTGCTTGCACGGCGCGTTGTTTGACCAATTTCTAATCCCTAATCCCTAAATTATGCCCGAACTCGGTATAAACATCGATCACGTCGCAACCGTGCGACAGGCACGTAGAACCAACGAGCCGGACCCCGTTTGGGCGGCCGCATTGGCGGAGCTTGGCGGCGCC
Organism: Pirellulales bacterium; assembly: GCA_030642635.1. GTDB lineage: Bacteria > Planctomycetota > Planctomycetia > Pirellulales > Thermoguttaceae > DAOWNK01. The sequence goes on along the minus strand of DAOWNK010000213.1, from coordinate 4,147 downwards.
GACGGCATTACCATACACCTGCGCGAGGACCGTCGCCATATCCTCGACCGCGACCTGGAAATCCTCCGCCGGACGGTTGCCGTAAAGCTGAACCTGGAGATGGCTTGCGACCCGGATGTGCTGGAGATCGCCTGCCGTGTAAAACCAGACCAGGCCACGCTGGTTCCCGAGCGGCGCGAGGAGGTTACCACCGAAGGCGGGCTGGACGCCACCGGCCAACGCGACCGGGTGGCCGAGGTCGCCGGGCGGCTCCAGGATGCAGGAATTTCGGTCAGTTTGTTCCTCGACCCCGAGCTGCGGCAGATAGAAACCGCCGCCGAGTTGGGCGTCGATGCCGTCGAACTGCACACTGGCCAGTACGCCCTGGCGAAGCCGGGACCGGACCAGCAAAGTGAACTCGAAAAGCTGACAACCATCGCCGCGGAAATCCGAAAACTGGGCATGGCGCTGCACGCCGGCCATGGGCTGACATATCGGAACGTCCACCCGGTGGCCGACATCGAGGCAATGCACGAACTGAACATCGGACACAGCATAATCGCCCGGGCAATTATGGTCGGGCTGGAAAAGGCGGTGCGAGAAATGAAACGGCTTGTTACATGAATATGTCCACAAGAAGCGAAGAATTTGCCGGTCTGTCGGTCGCCATGACAACACCGTTCCGCAACGGTCGGGTTGATATCGAGACGCTCCAGCGTCAGGTCGAGTTTCAAATCGAGGCTGGCGCCACCTGCCTGTGCCCGGTCGGCACTACGGGCGAATCGCCCACACTGTCGCACCCTGAGCACGAGCAGGTGATCGCCGCCGTGGTCGAGGCTGCCGCCGGCCGGATCAAGGTCATGCCCGGCACCGGCTCGAACAGCACCGATGAGGCGATGCGGCTTACACGCTGGGCAGCCGAAACCGGCGCCGACGCCGCACTAGTCGTCGCGCCGTACTACAACAAGCCGACTCAGGAGGGTTTTTATCAACACTTCAAAACCCTGGCCGAGGCGGTCGAGGTGCCGATCTGCGTGTACAACATCCCCGGCCGGACCGGCAAGAATATCGAGCCGGAAACCATCGCGCGGATGGCCGAAGTACCGAACATCACGATGGTCAAGGAGGCCACCGGCTCGATGGACCAGGCGTCGCAAATTCTCGCCACCACCGATCTGACTGTCTTAAGCGGCGACGACAGCCTCACACTGCCGCTTATGTCGATCGGCGGCAGAGGCGTGATCTCGGTTGTCGGCAACATCGTGCCGAAGGACATGATCGCGCTGATCGACGCTTTCGAGTCGGGAGACCTTGCCGGCGCCCGGGCTTGGCACCACAAGCTGTTCCCTCTGTGCCGCGACATGCTCGGGCTGTCGACCAACCCGATCCCCATCAAGGCCGCCATGCAACTGCTCGGCCGCGACACCGGCGAGTTGCGAATGCCCATGACGCCGCTTTCGTCGGATCAAGAGACGAAGTTGCAAGCAACGCTGGCCGGCTACGGGCTGTTGTAGGAATGGTAGACGTTTTATTGCTTTGCGAATACGCGACACTCAGCGGCGGCGAGCGGTCGATGCTTTCTACACTCGCGGGCGTTCGCAACGCAGGGTTTACGCTTGCGATAATCGCCCAGCCGGAAGGACCGCTGGCCGAGACGCTTCGCGGCATGGATATCGAACTTGTGCCGTTCGATACATTCGACGCTGCCGGAGAGCGACTCTCGCAAGGCCGGCTGCGCGAGCGGCTTTCCGGTCTGCTGCGTCGGCGTCGTCCCAAGCTGCTTCATGCCAACAGCCTTTCGATGGGTAGGCTTTCGGGGCCTGTCGCCGGTGAGTTGGGGTTGCCGAGCATCGCCCACCTGCGCGACATCATCCGGCTCAGCCGCCGGGCGGTGGAGGATTTGAACCGCCACAGCCGATTGTTGGCGGTCTCACGTGCAACAAAGGATTTTCATGTTGCCGGCGGCCTGGCGGCGGAAAAGATACACGTGCTTTACAACGGTGTCGATCTCGATGAGTTCCGGCCGCGGCCGGCCTCTGGATATCTTCATCGCGAACTCGGCCTTCCGGCGCACGTGCCGCTTATCGGCACAATCGGCCAGATATGCCTGCGCAAGGCACAGGACGTGCTTGCCCGGGCTGCGGCCATAGTTGCCGACGAGTTGCCGGAGGTTCATTACGTGTTTGTTGGCGAGCGGTTTTCCAGGAAGGCCGAGTCGCGTCGGTTCGAGGCCGAGTTGCGTGCAGCGGCGGTTGGGAACCTGGCCGGCCGGTTACACTTCTTGGGCGTCCGCAACGACGTGGCGGAGATACTTAACGAATTGACGTTGCTTGTGCATCCGGCCCGGCAGGAGCCGTTGGGCCGCGTGTTGCTCGAAGCGGCCGCCTCGGGCGTTGCGGTTACAGCGACGTCGGTCGGCGGCGCCTGCGAGATATTCCCGCCGTCGTCCAACTGCGCCCTGCTCGTTCCGCCGGACGATGTCGAGGCGTTATCGGCGGCGATTTTGGAGCTTTTGGCAGATCGGCCGCTTCGGTCGCGTCTGGCCGCCGCCGCCCGGCGTCGTGCGGAAGAGGTATTCGACGTCGGCCGTGCGGTGGAGGGATTGATTGCCCACTATGTCGCAACCTCTGTGGATAGAACACCTTACGGCTCGTAGTACCCCAATTTATCGGGGCAGATGATTGACAATTTGTAGGCTGGGTCGAGCGTAGCGAGGCCCACCTTGTCGTGGATATTGCTATTAGTAGAAGGTGGGCCTCGCTACGCTCGACCCAGCCTACAATTCCCGCATCCAGTAAACGGTTACCAATTATCGAGGTGGGTGGTTGACAGGATTTTCCCAAGCGTTATAATCTTTATCGTATTTGCTGTCTGCACCGGTCGGTGCCTGAAGGCTTAAGTGGCCGAAGGGGGGTGGTCGTCGGGAAAGCACTCTTCTGTACGCGCTGGCGTTGTTCTTACCTTATTGTCATGTATACGTGTTTTTGCGCGGAGCAGGTGTATGTGACGTCCTCAACAAGAAGGAGGGTTGTATTATGTCTGTAAGAAAATGTGCAACGGTTCTTATGATCGTCGGGGCATGTCTGCTTTTGGCCGCACCGGTAACGGCCGACTGGAATGAAGGCGATTTTTACAAGTGGGTGCAGAGGCCCGACCCGGACGGTTGGGACGTGCACTTCACCACGGAGCCTCACATCCTGGCCGACGATTTCCTGTGCACGCAAACCATGCGTATTACCGACATCCACTTCTGGTATTCCTGGTCTGAGGATTATGTGGGCGACATCACGAAGGTCCACGCCAGCATCCACGCCGATATTCCCGACCCGGACGGGGCGGGACCATTGTTCAGTATGCCCGGCGATGAACTGTGGTCGAAGGATTTCATTCCGGGCGTAGACAATGTCACGTTCCGGCCAGATGGCACCGGCGACCAGGGCTTTTACTCGCCGCGGGACGATAGTTTTACACCACATGACCACTTAGGGATTTGGCAGGCCAACATCTTCATTGATCCTGCCGACGCCTTCGAACAACTAGGTACACCAGACAAACCAATAGTCTATTGGCTGGACCTGTACGTCGAAACGGACTTGGGATTGGCAGGGTGGAAAACGTCGTTGGACCACTGGAATGACGACGCAGTCTACTGGGACGAAGGTAAGTGGAATGAGTTGATAGACCCTGAAACCGGCGAATCGTTGGACTTGGCATTCGTCATCACTCCCGAGCCGAGCACGGTGGTAATGCTGCTGGGTGCCGGGCTGATTGGGTTGCTGGCGTTTGTACGGCGGTGGAGGAAGAAATAGCCGCGAGATTAACAACACACCCGCCGGCGGACGGAAGGAACACGTCCGCCGGTGGGTATTTGTAAACGCCAAACGCCCCGGGTGGATTCTGAGCGTTTAGCCTCGGCGTCCACGCCGAGTGGCAGATGGCTGACCACTGATAGCTGATAGCTTACGTTGCTAAGCCGCAAGCGGCATGTTAATTATTCACCGACACGCCCCAGCTTACGCCGGGTTGGTGATGTCTGGGGTAATATCGCGGAGGGCACGGCGGTCCCCACCACATCGGCGGGCCGTAGTGGTATTCTGGCTCTTCCGTTTTTAAGTGCGAAGTCCGCACTTTTCGAGGGGTTGAGCTTTAGGGTTCAGAGGCCTCGATC
>DAOWNK010000158.1 GCA_030642635.1 Pirellulales bacterium | reverse complement strand
GTTCGGGAGATTCCCAACAACATTTCGAACTTACCATCCTTGGCTCCTCCATTGTGCGGCTTGTTTTGAAACCGCAGCATGATGGAAGAGCCTTTTTTAGTGTATACCAATTATCGCTGTTTTTTCAGAAAGTGCAGACCATGAAACGTCACTTGTTAATCCTGGTTCCGGCATTGGTGATCATTGGGCTGGTTGCCGCAGTCGGATTTGCCGAAGGGCACGACCCGGACGACCTGCGAGCAAGGGCACGGCAAATGCAAGCCGAGCGGCTGATCCACCAGGCCGACGAAATGGCCGAACGTCGCGAACAGACAAAGCAGCGTGTCAGGCTTGTACGCCAGGCGATCGAGCATATGCACGAAGCCGTCGAGCGACTGCACGATGCCGACGTCCACGAACTGGCCGAGCATCTTCACCACAAGGCGGAGCAACTCGAAGGCGAACTCCGCATCCGCAGCAAACAGATTCACCACAAGGAATTGCACGGCGTTGTCAGTGAGCTTCGTAAGGAGGTGCTACGGCTGCGACGCGATATGGACCGGTTGGCGCACCATGTGCGAGAGCTGTCGCGCGAGCACGGCGAGCCGCGGGGCTTGTCCCCGCGCCACGGTTCGCGCCGGGATTAACCCGGCGGCTCGTTACTGGCGCGCCGTGCAAACACGGCGGCTAAATGGAAGTATTGCTCCACACCCCATCCGCCCACACCTTACCCCCCGTTGTGGGCATTTCCAGTCGGCCATGGCACAAAAATCACTGCTCAGCGGGAGAATTCTTCCGTAGGGGCCAAATTTGTCGGGAAATGACCTTGACCCAAACGCTCCAGGCATGTATTTAACCGCTCCCTTCTGCCGAACTTTTCTGAAAAGCTAGTCGGGAATTCGCGCGTTCTGCGACGAAATTGCGAATCTCGAAAGGAGAAGCGTGTTGAAAACGACCACACAAATGCTTGTCGGCGGGGTTGTCGTAGCTTGGTGTCTTTCGGCGGGCGTTGCTGCCGCCGGACAACTACCGGGAGCAACCGAGGTACTGATTGCCACAGCCGGCACGGCACAGAGCAAGCCATCTGCTTCGGAAGAAAAAGAAAAACACCGTCGGTCGGCAGATTACCTCAGCCGTGCTCGCCAGGCCATGGCGGAAAACGACCTGGAAACAGCCGATGTGCTGATCTCCAAGGCCGAAACGGTAGGTGCACAATACAGTGTTTTCCATATGGGCGATACCCCCAAGAGAGCCAGAAAAGACCTACAGCGCAAACGCGAAACCGCCAGAAAGTCTCCCACGTTGCCCAGCAGGATATTTGCCAATAACCTTTTCAAAAAAAAGGATTCTCCGAAAGTCGATCCGTTTGCCGGTCGTAAAACCGATTCCAAAGTAAAAAATATTGCACCTTTCAATCGCACGGCCTCACATGCCGTTTATGACCCGGCCAGCGACCCGACGCGAAACATCCCTGCCGGGGGTGAACAACTGATTCGTCTTCCAGGACCGCGTCAACTCGATTTCGCACAGCGAAACCCCCAACCGACACGCATACCTACTCCGCCGGCCGCACCAGTCGCGTCAGGTTCCAACCCCTTGCCGGCCGACGGCACGCGCGAGCCGATCGCCACAGGTCCGGCGCCGAACGCCGCATTGTCGCTATTCCTGCAGGGCGAAGCCGCACTGAAAAACCACGATACAGACCAGGCTTATCTATTGTTCCAACGTGCGTCCGAGCAACAGGGGCAATTGGACCCGATCACCGCACGGCGGTTGCAAGACTATTTGCAGTTACTTTCCGTACCGAGCGGCAAGGAGCAACAGACCAGGCCGGTTCGCTCCGTGGCCGACGAGGCTGCGGTCAAGCAACGGGCGCTGACCGCCCAGCTACTGGCCGACGTGGCGCACACGGAAGCCAAGGCAAGGGCCGAACTTGGCAACAACCCCAATGCAGCCGTGACAATGCTCGAGGAAATTCGCACCAAGATTGAAGCAGCCGGGCTGGAACCCGTCGCCAGAGGGCGATTGCTCGCACGCACAGATCGTGCATTGGGCGACATGCGGCGCTACATCGAGCAACATCGTCCGTTGATCGAGCTTGAGGAAAAGAACGTACGTATCAAGGAAGAAATTCAGCGAGAGCAACACCTGAAACTCGAAAACCAGGACAAGCTCGCGCTGATGGTCGACAACTTCAACAAGCTGATGGACGAGCAACGCTATGCCGAGGCCGAGGTGATAGCCAAGCGTGCAGGAGAACTCGACCCGACCAACCCGGTCATCCGACAGCTCCTTTGGCAGTCGAAATTCGTGCGCAGCTTTATGAACAACCAGGCAGTCCGAGCCGAGAAAGAGAACGGATTTCTCCTGGCGTTGGGTGCAGTGGACAAATCGTCGATACCATTTAACGATCTCGATCCGTATCAACTCCCCGACGCCAAGATTTGGGGAGAGATTACCATGGACAGGAAAAAATGGCTGGAGCAAAGCCGGCATCGGAGCAAGCGTGAGATCGAAATCGAGCAGAAGCTCAAGACGCCGGTTATGCTCGAGTTCCACAACGAGCCGCTCAGCAACGTGCTGGACCATCTTGCCCGGCTTGCCGCGGTAAACCTGTTCCTCGATCCGCAAGGGTTGGCCGAGGAAGGCGTCGCCAGCAACACGCCGGTAACTATCGAAGTCCGCCACGAGATCATGCTAAAAAGCGCACTGAACCTTATCCTTGAACCGTTGCACTTAAGTTACGTAATCAAGGACGAGGTGCTGAAGGTCACAAGCGAGCAACTCCGCGACGGCGAGGTGTACACGATCAGCTACAGCGTGGCCGACCTGGTCATCCCGATCCCGAACTTCGTTCCGAGCACGCGTATGGGACTGGCCGGGGCGTACCACGACGCGCTGGGGAACGTCGGTTTCGGCGGCGCAGGCCCCTGGGGCGCCGCCTCCGGTCCGATGGCCGTAATGGCCAACAACGACGGCAGCATGAACAGCGGCGTTATCAATCCCGGCCTGTTGGCACAGATGGCGCGCCCGACCGGCGGCGGCGCAACAAAGAACATGCCGCTGGGGTTCGGACCCGGCGGGTTGGGCGGCGGTTCACAGGCCGACTTCGACAGCCTTATCGAACTGATTACCTCCACAATCCAGCCGACCACATGGGACGAAGTCGGAGGGGCCGGCTCAATCGCCCCGTTCGAGACCAATCTTAGCCGGGTGGTCAGCCAAACGCAGGACGTACACGAGGAAATCGTCGACTTGCTGGAGCAGTTGCGCCGTCTGCAAGACCTTCAGGTAACCATCGAAGTCCGCTTCATTACGCTCAACGACGACTTCTTCGAGCGGATCGGCGTCGATTTCGACTTCGATATCTCCGACAACATCGACCCGGCAGAAATTAACGTGCAACGGGACGACAAAGGCAATGTAATTAATGTCGATAGTGAGCGAAGCGTTACTGTCGGCATGTCGGCGCCCGGGATATTCTCGGCCGACCTGGACATCCCGTTCACGCAGGGCAGCTACGATTTGGCCGTGCCGCAGTTCGGCGGGTTCGACCCCACAACGGCTGCAGGCGCCCAGCTTGGGTTCGCCATACTGAGCGACATCGAGGCGTTTTTCTTCATCAACGCCGCGCAGGGCGACAAACGCAGCAACGTGCTACAGGCGCCGAAGGTCACGTTGTTCAACGGCCAGCAGGCGTTCGTCTCCGACACGTCGCAAAGCCCGTTCGTCATCAGTGTGATTCCGGTGGTCGGTGACTTCGCCGCCGCACAGCAACCGGTTATCGTAGTTCTGACCGAGGGCACATTTATGACGGTTCAGGCCGTGGTCTCACACGACAAGCGGTTCGTTCGGTTGACCGTCGTACCGTTCTTCAGCAAGATCGAGGAGGTCAACACGTTCCAGTTCGAGGGCACGAAAACCACTACCACCGACACGGCTGCCGACAACGAAGGCTGGATCAACCTGGGTGACGACGATAATCCCGACTGGCACAGGAACAACGACAGCGCGAGCAACAACAACGTAATAACATCGCAAGGCACCACGGTGCAGTTGCCGACGTTCTCGTTCGTAACCGTCACCACGACGGTCAGCGTGCCGGACGGCGGTACGGTCTTGCTGGGCGGTATCAAACGGCTCAGCGAAGGACGCAACGAATACGGCGTGCCGATGCTCAACAAGATTCCATACATCAACCGGCTGTTCAAGAACGTCGGCATCGGACGTGAAACAAAAAGCCTGATGATGATGGTTACCCCACGGATCATCATCCAAGAGGAGGAAGAAGAGAAGCTGGGTATCCTTCCCCCGTAACGCGATCCACCATCGCATCCCCCCCTCGATGCGAACTTACCCTCCCGGAACCGCCGTCGGCTTGCCACCCGAGCCGTCGGCGGTTTTTTCTTTGAAATGCCGTATTTTGGGTGCGCGATTGTTCGTTAAATGTTTACTGAAGTTTTCCGTCCCATACTGCCGATATACGGCCAGCCGACTGTACATTTCTCCGGTCCTTTTCCGATGCTAGCATTGGCGTTGGAGCTACTGCCATGGCGACCTCCGACATCCGCAAAGCGGCCATATTGTTGATGAGCCTGCCCTCGGAGCAGGGTGCACAATTGCTTGCAAAGCTCGAACCGAAGCAGGTCGAGACGGTTTCAATCGAAATCGCCAAAACCAGCGGCGTCGACGGCGGCGAACAGGAAAGCGTCATACAAGACTTCGCCGTCGCCAACCCGAACGCTTTGATGGGCAGTGCAGGCGGGTTGGACGTGGCGAAGAACCTGGTCGAACAGGCATTGGGTAAGGGCGCCAGCTCCACGCTGGACAACGTCCGGCAGTCGATTGAGGCCTTGCCGTTCGGGTTCCTCCAGAAAGTAGACAGCCAGAACCTGTTGACGTTTATCATCGACGAGCATCCGCAAACGATCGCACTGATTATCTCGCACGTTCCCTCGGCACAGGCCGCCGACATTCTCAGCGGTTTACCGGTAGATCGCCAGTTGGCCGTCATCCGGCGGATTGCAAACATGGGCCAGACCAGCCCAGAAATCATCCGGGAGGTTGAAAAGGGGTTGGAGAATCGCATGGCCAGCGTTATGAGCCAGCAGTTCGAGAACGCCGGCGGTGTCTCCAGCGTCGCAGAGATGCTAAACGTGATAGATCGGACGACCGAACACAGCCTGTTGGAGAATCTTGCACAGGAGGACCCCGACCTGGTCGAGGAAATTCGCCGACTGATGTTCGTCTTTGAAGACATCACCAAATTGGCCGACCGCGACATCCAAACGCTGCTCAAGGACGTCGAAAGCTCGCAGTGGGCCATGGCGATGAAAGGGGCCACCGAGGAGTTGAAGGACAAAATTCTCAACAACATGTCGAAGCGTGCGGCCGATCTGCTCAGGGAAGAAATGGAGTATCTCGGGCCGGTGCGACTCTCCAGCGTTGAGCAAATGCAACAGCAGATCGTCGACGTCGTCCGCCGGCTGGAAGACGCCGGTGAGATCACCACACACGCTGATGAAGAAGAGGAACAGTTTATTCAATAGTCAGTTGTACCCATTGCCGGGCGATCTTTGGAACGTCTGATTTGAAAAGCGACGACTCGGCAATAATGGCCGCACCAAGGCTCGTCGGGCATGGAACCGTGCAGCGCACCGGCCACCGTCTCCATAATGCAGCGGACCGCAGGGCCGTCTATAACGAGTCGCCGGAGGTCGCCAGAATGTTGACCAAGATGGCGGCCTCGGCCACGCGAGTGTTCGTGGTGGCCGACGGCTCGAAACTGGGCAAAACGGCCTTGTTCCGATTCGGGCGACTCAAGGATTGGGCCGGACTTATCACCGACAACAAGGCAGAGCGCTCGATGCTGGCCTCATTGCGAAAGACGGGCGCTCGTGTCATCAAGGCGGTAGGTAGGCGGTAGGCTGGGTCGAGCGTAGCGAGGCCCACCTTTTGGTGAGGCAAACAACAAAAATTCTCGAACGGGTGGGCCTCGCTACGCTCGACCCAGCCTACATTTATTCGCACGCACATGGGTTGACAAATGCAACTGAATGTTGATAATGAACATAAATGAACATAACTACGCAGATACCAATTTAACCGAACAGAGGGGAATTCGACATGATAACCACAACTTTCTCGACCCTCGATTGGGCAAAAGTGGACCTTGCCGACTGCCCAAACGTGGTCACAACGCCCCCAGGCCCGAAATCAAACGAGTACCACCAGCGGTGCACAAAGTATTTCAAGGGTTTAAGCGGCCGGGTTAAGCTGTTCCCGGTAGCGTTCGACTCCGGCAAAGGATGTACGCTGACCGACGTTGACGGTAACCGCTACATCGACTTTTCCTCCGGCATATACGTCACCACGCTTGGCCACTGCCACCCGAAGATCAGCGAGGCGGTGGCGAAGTACGCTGGAAAATTGATGAATGCACACGACTTCACCACACCAATCAAGACCATGCTGGTCGAAAAACTTGCCGAGGTGCTGCCCGGCGACCTGAACGGATTCCAATTTTACGATTGCGGCACGGCGGCGGTCGAGGCGGGAATGCGTGTTCTGCGTGCTGCTACCGGCCGGAACGAAATGCTAAGTTGCTTTTACGACTTTCACGGCAAGTCGTACGGCGCTGTGTCGCTGGCGCATATCCGCTCACACGTTTACGGTCGCGTTCGGGCGCCGGGCGCGCACATGGTCCCTCGGCCTGATAACTACCGACCAATGTGGACCAAAGATGACGGCACGATCGACACCGACCGGTACATCGCCTTCTACGACGAGTACATCGACAAGGCCACGGTGGGCGACGTGGCAGGGTTCGTGCTGGAGCCGATCCAGGGTTGGGGCGGCTCGATAATGCCGCCGGACGATTTCTTCCCGAAGCTGCGAAAATTTTGCGATGAGAAAAACATCCTGCTGATGGCCGACGAGGTGCTCACCGGCTGGGGGCGCACGGGCAAGTGGCTCTGCATGGAGCATTGGGGCGTCGTGCCGGACGTGGTCTCGATCGGCAAGGGATTCGGCAACGGATTCCCGGTCACCTGCGTGGCCGTGCGCGAGCAGCACAAGGAGAGTTTTGAGCAGATATCCGCCTCCAGCAGCTACGGCGGCAACCCGATGGCCTGTGCGGCGGCGTTGGCGTCGACCGAGGTGATTCAGGAGGAAAACCTGCTGGAACATGCCGAACTGCTCGGCGGGATTGCACTGAAACGCATGGAGCAGATGAAAAACGAACACCCGATCGTCGGCGACGTTCGCGCCAAAGGCTGCTTGATGGGCATCGAGTTGGTCAAGAACCGCGACACAAAGGAACCGCTCGACGAGGCCGGTAAGCTGGTCTATCAGAAGGCATTTCGTAAGGGCTTGGCATGGATTCCCGCCGGACATATCCTGCGGATGAGTCCGCCGATTGTCATGGACGAAGACACGCTGCTTAAAGGATTCGACATGATCGACGAGGCAATCGGCGAGACCGAGAAAGAGTTGAAGCGGTAGGCGGT
>DAOWNK010000040.1 GCA_030642635.1 Pirellulales bacterium | reverse complement strand
TGATGAAGGTTCCGGTGCGATGGTTGATTAGGGGCTGTTGTGTTCATGACTTACTTTTAGCGCAAACCCGACATAATGTCCAGTCATCATTCGTGATTTCTGGTGCATGTTAGGGATTTTTTCACAAGCTCTGACCACTATCCATTATTGCCTACCACAACTGCGGCACGAGGTCCTTAATGCGGTGCATAAAGCCGGTTCGGGGTGCGGGTTGCTTCGTGGTTTTTCTGCCCGGTGCAGCGCCGTCCGGTGGTGGTGTATGTCCGCCGATTGCCATCGCGGCGGGCTTCAGCGGCACGTTCTCCTCCAAAAACCGCGGCCAATAGCCGTCCAGCAGCCGAATGCAATCGCCGAGCCGGCCGTTCAGAAGCGTCACGTGCATAAGCGTGACGAGTTTGGAAAGTTCTTTGAGTTCGTTATCGTTGAATCGCAACTCCGTCAATTCTACGTCGTCGATCCACACATTGCCGGCGTCCATCAGATCGAATCGCACCTGCAACAACGACAGCCCTTCCAACGGCAGGTCGGTCACAGGAAAGACGAAGCGTTGCCAGTGTGTACCCAGCGGGCTGACGTCGCGGCGGCGGTTTACGTCCAGCCCGACCGGCGCCGCGCGGTAATAATCCCATCGGCCGTGGTGTTTTCCTTGAATTGCCAGCCGCAACGGGGGTTGTCGGTCGGCCTTGTCGGTTCGCAACCACACCGAGACGGCCAGCCGTCCGGTCTCCGGCGGTTCGAACGATCGGCTGACCAGGCATGCAACCGGCCCGGTGCTTGTAATCCTGACCGATGAGGAACCGTTGTGCCGCTGCGAATCGTCTATTTCGACGGTAACGCCGAGTTGCTCGGTGGCCGCCCAGCCTGGAATTTTTCCCTTGTCGTTGTCTTGTTTCTCGAAACCCGTGTTTTCGAGCACCAGCATGGGCGGCGCCGGGGCGCGCAACGCGGCGGTCCGGCCGCCCAACTCGCCGATCCGACGCTTCAGCGTCGCTTCGATCGCCGCCGGCAGGTCAACTCGCGGACTGGAGAGCGTCACACCGGGGTCCGACAATCGCACCGCCACAAGGTCGTACGGCTGCAAGTCGATGCGCCAATACGTGCCGGCCGAGTCTCGCTGTAGCGGCGGAACTTGCCTGACGCCGGTCAGCTCTTCCAGTCGGCAGCCCGGCGGCGAGTCTACCCGAACTTCGCCGGTGCAGCGGATCGGCGAATCGTTGACCGCATAGACGTACGTGTGTCCCTGGTGGGCGCCGTAGCGGAACGTCAACGGTTGCGACGCACCGGGGCCGTCTCGATCATCCGCCCGGCGGAAGTGAACCGTCGGCAGGCGTCGATACACGGCCGTCAGGTCTCGGAGCGATTGTTCCTGACCCAACGGCAACAGCCAGCCGCCGTCGACCATTACCTGCGAGTCGAGCGTGGCGAGGCTGTGTACGAACCGACGCCGGTTCAGATATCCCGATGGGACCGGCTGGGAAACCAACCACGTGTACGTCGTCCGAAACGGACTGGTCCGGTCGAACGAAGCGACCCGAACCTCTTTCGGCCGGTGAAAGAACAGGCTGCCGGGTACAGAAGCACCGCAGAAGTATTGGTCGACGTCGGCCAGCCGGCCCAACTCAAGCTCCACGGCCATATCGCTGAGCCGACCGGTCGGGGTTATCCGCTCCGGACGCAGCAGTACAATTCCCGAATCGTTGCGGTAATGCTGCAAGTCAATTCCAATCTGCAACAGCGCATCTGCGATGGTCGCATGTCTGGGCAGCGCCGGACGGAGCAGGTTTTCCAAGTCAACGCCGGCAAGCGCCTCTGCGCCGGCAAGGTACAGCCGGCCGTCGGGTTGAACTTTTTGCAACTCGGCATACACACGCCGATAGAACCGGCTTAGCTGCTCGGCACGCCACTGAAGCCATCGCCGGCGGTGCTTGCCGGTAAGCACCGCGGCACGTCGGGCGAAACGGTTCGGCCCGACGCCGGGAACCTTCAGGCCCGTGTCCTGCTCGAACCGTGCGACGGTCTCGTCGTCCATTCCCCACTCGGGGCCGGGCAACTGGGCGTAGCCGCCGGCCGAGAGCCGAATCGCCACGGCGGCAAACGACCGGTGATGCGAGTACTTATCTATAAGCTCCCGGACCACCTGGAACATCGCCTCTTGCACCTCGGGGTTAAGCACGTTGTAGTACGGCGCCAGCGCACGCCGTGTGGGTCGGGTCTGGCGCCACGTCTTCCCGTCCGGCCCGATCCACTCGACGGCTTCGCTATCGGGCGCGCCGCGGCGACGAATCGACTCCAAGGCCGGCAGCGGCGAACTGAAATCGATCATCGGGATAAACTGCATCTGCTCCCGGTCGAACATCCTCAGCAACATCTCCAGTACGTCCTTGCGCACCGGGTCGGCGGCCGTGGAGAAAAACACTCCGGTATCGTAGCGAGGCGTCGGCTGAAGGACGTTGCTGGGATAGATCGCGCTGCCGTCGGCCGCCACCGAGATCATCAGCGCGTTGTACCCCACGTGTTGCAAGTACTCGACCAACCGCGAGCCGCCCTGGTGGAAGGTCACCCAACTGTCCAGACTTCGGCCGCTCCACGTGTCGAGTTGTTCGGCGGCCGAGAAGTTTTCGGGAAACAGCGGCCGGTCGAGATAAGCTGCCAGCAAACGTCCCGGCTGCTCAAGGTGCGACACCGCGGCCTTCGGCAGGTGCTCCCAGCCGGCCAACACACGTATTTTGCCGTACACAGCCGGCGACCGATTGCGGAGGTTGGCGATCATGACCATCGGAGTGGTGGTGCGCGGCCAGAAGATCAATCGGTGTCGGCCCCAATGCGGTGTGGAGTCGCCCGGCGGCGGCGTGGACACGTCGATGCCCGAGTCCAGTGTGATGGGCACCAGCGCTCCGGCCGCGTTCGGCTCCATAACACTGATGCCCATCGTCTGCGACACGTCGCTGGGATAGTCTACTTCGAGTATATGCGGTAGCCCCGGTTGCTCGATCGGCAACCAATATGCTTCCCAATTTATCTGCGAAGATCGGCTGTTCGGATTCAACCTGACCAATTCGCCCAATGGATGCTTCAAGGCGGTCAGGTTGCCGTTACCCAATGGTCCTTTCCACAATAGCGGTGCATGAGACAATTTCGGCAGCTTGGCCAGCCGCTCCCACCATCGCTCCTTGGCCGGGTCGATCTCCACCACGCGACGAAGCACATTGTCGGCGTCGGGTCGCTCGTGCCCGGACGCAGGCCGTCTGGCATCGAGCACCAAGAGTTGAACCCTGCGCTGGGCAATCGGTTTCTTCCAGTTCAACGGCCTTCGGACCGCCTGCGGCCACACGGACTGGTGCACCGCAGTAATAACCACCTCGTACACACCCTCGACGTCCGGCAGCTTGAACTCCACCGGAATACTCACCGGATAACCGGCGCGCAGATCGTGATGTTGTGAGTTTAACTCCTGCTTACCAATGGTGGAGATGAGTCTGACGCGAATACGCACCTTGGTTGCATCCTCGACCGGCAGCAGGTGCGGCTCCACGGTGAATTGGAACGTCTCGCCGGGAGAAAAGACAAGCGACTGACGTGAAAAATTCACTCGCAACCGGTCGCCGGGCGTGCGTCGGACCAGCAACCGATTGCCCAATTCGTCCAGCTCCCGGTCGAAAAACTCGCCGACCAGTGCGGCCAGCGGTATCTCGATCGCCGGTGGTCGCTTATCGTCGTCGGCCGCGTGTAACTGTACGAGCAACTTGGCGTCCATCGGTGCGCTGACAAGCAGGTCAACGCCGTCGTACGTCCGGGCACTGCGCTGACGGATTACCAGGGCGTCGTTGGCCAGCCACATCGAGCCGGGTTCGTCGGCCTCGATACCCAGCGGTCGCGGCTGGGATAACGTGCCGGGCTGGTCGAGCGAGACGGCGCCGTCCCAAAGCCGTTCGGCGCCGCCGCCCCAAGCGATCCGCACTCGCATCGTCGCATCGTCGGCAAGCAAGGCGTGCGGCACAAGCGCCAAGAACAGCACCAGCGTAAGCGGACTTCCATGTCCGATCATCGTCGATCCAGTAAGTAAAATATTATTCAGCCGCCGTGCTTGCACGGCGCGTCAATAGCGAGCCGTCGGGTTCATCCCGGCGCAAACCGTCACCAAACGGCTCCAGAAGAGAAGAAAACTGAAGCGGCGGATTATAGCCATATGCCCGACGATCCACTACACCGAATTGGGGATATTTTGGGTGATTTCACTACGGAGTTACGGAGGACACGGGGAGATAGGAAGTATAGGAAAACAAGAATGCGCCAGCCGCTTGCGGCTTAGCATGTTTTGCTCGCTGCTAAGCCGCAAGCGGCTACTCGAACCCGCTGACCAACAACTCTCCCAGCGGCGGCTCATCGCCAATGGAACCGTCCGGCAAAGTTTGCTCGTACCGTGCCAGCGCGTCGGCGAGACATTCGGCCACCTCACCGCAGCGGTCGGCCACGTTGTTCACATCCCAGCGGTCGTCCGGCTTGGCGAACAGTTCACCTTGAAGCACAGCTCGCAGATACCATGCCGGCGTGCGGATCGCTTTCTCCTGGCCGATGCCTTGAATGCACAGCCGGTCGCGCACCATATCAGTGCTGCCGTCGATGATCGACATCAGGCTGTATGCTGTCGGCGACGGCGGCAACTGCTCGACGCCGAACCAGTCCGAAAGCGTCGCCCAGAGATCGGCCGGCTCGACCAGCGCACCGCTTCGCACCGCTGCGCCCAGGGCGTCGGGAAACCGCATCATAAACGGCACGTGGACCAACTCGCTGTATAACGCCTCGTCGCACGCCCCCACGCGCAGATGCTCGCCCAACGGGAACCCGCGCGACGAGGTCAACGTCAGCAGCGTTTCTTGCGCAAGCGGACCGTCGTCGAGAAACTCCAGCACCGCGCCCAGGCACGCATCCGTCAGCGCGACCTGCCCGGCGTACGACTGGGCGATGCCGAGCAGGTAGTCGGGATCGTAATCTTTCCGGAGCATCACATCCGGCACGTCGGCCGCGGTCGGCGTGGGCGGATCGCCCTGCTCCCAATACGCGCGGCGGAATTCCAGTGGGGCGTCCCAGGTGGTGCCCAAGCCGGCAAGATGACACCACAGCAGAAACGGCCGCTCGGCCGATTCGAGCCAACCGATCGCCCGGGCAAGGCATTTTGCAAGGTGCGTCTGTTCGATCTGCTCGGCCGTTTGCGGCTGACCGGGCGGGTCGATCTCGATCAGCTCGTCGAAATCCGCCGCCAGCTTGTACTCAGCGACCGTGCGGTCGTCGGTCATAAGCGCCGTGCTGATACCGCAGTTACGCAACATGGCGGCCAGAGTAGGTCGGTCCGTTGGCGGATCGCTCGGGCACATCGCATGAAAGCCGTGCCAGTACGAGCGATAAAGCCGCTCGAGCCGGGTAGAGTCGATCAGCGCCTGGTCGAACACCACCGACCGGCTTGCCAGCCGGTCAATCGACGGTGTGTCAATCCACGAGTTTCCGTATGCACCGAGGTGTCCGACGTGCAGCCGGTCTATTACCAGGCAGATTGCGTTCATAGCTTGATCGCTAGCATTTCACCACAACCACTTGACACGCGGAGAAGATTGTATTGCAGCGTCTTTAGTAAGCAAAACCGCTCCCAATCGATCTGCAGCAATAGCGATCAATCGGTCGTGCATTTCCGGAATTTCGGACCAATGCGGCAATTGTTCGAGGTCTTCCAATGTGATAGATTCCAGGCGATAGGTCGAGTTCCGCTCGATGAACTGTAAGTACCTTGGGAAGTTCTGCTCGCAGCCTGTTTTGCGCAACACGTAGTAAAACTCTGCAAGTACAATTGGATGGAGAACCAACTCGGCATGTTCATGGTCGGCTGAGTCGAATACTCGGCGAACGTTGCGAGAAAGTAGCGGTGAATTGAATTCGTACCAGAACAAGGCATGCGTATCTGGGACATAAACCTCGCGGTTCATCAATGCAGGTCCTCCAATTTCGCCTGCCATTGAGTGTTCAATTCACCAATAGCTACATCCGGATTGATGGATTCAGACGACTTGCCGACGAACAAGCCGCTCCGTGTATTTGTGGGCGTGCCGGAGAATACTTCAGGCTGTACCACAACTGTCACCTCGGCAGGGCCGGGGTCCAAATCTGTAGGAACTTCCAGCCGCAACATGCCGTCGGTGCCGATTTCAGAATGTATTTTAAGTGTTTTCATAATTTTGCCGAATACAAACGTCAATTCAGCGATTACCTATTCAGTTTAACAATTTTATGTGGTAAGTCAAGTTGGAACCCCAACCCGATATATGCATAATTGTCAATAAACCAAATCCGACGTCGTCTTTTCAACGAATCCGGCATCGGTTTTTATGATAAACAGCACACGTATTTTCTCTCGCACGGCAAACCTGTATCCGGCGTCCGGCCCGAGGACCATCAACGCCGTGGCCAGTGCGTCGGCCCGGGTGCAGGACGGGTCGAACACCGTTACGGAGACCAACCTGTGCTCAACCGGCCGGCCGGAACGCGGGTCGATGATATGCGAATACAATTGGCCGCCGCTCTCGAAGTAGTTGCGATAGTCGCCGGAGGTTGCCATTGCAGTGTTGCAAAGCAGCGTGGTTCGTTGGATTTTTCTCGTCTCGGCGACCGGCGATTCGACGGCGACCCGCCACGGACGGCCGCGTTGATTGCGTCCGCTCGCGCGAAGTTCACCGCCGATCTCGATCAGGTAATTTTTAATTTCTTTGCGTTCGAGATGCTCTGCAACCCAATCTACGGCAAACCCCTTGGCGATGCCTGACAGGTCGATGGCGATATCCGGCTGCATCTTTAGTATCGCCGACGGTAAATGGTGCACATGGATATGATGCAGTCCGGTTTTACGTTTTGCTTCTACGATTTGTTCGTCCGACGGCACGGTGTCCGGCGTGCCGTTCTCCGGTCCAAAGTGCCACAGGTCTACAAGCAGGCCGACGGTTACGTCAAACGCTCCGCCGGTAAGTTTTCCAATTTGCACGGCCTGGTCGATCACAAGTGCGGTTTCCTCGGAGACATCGAACCAATCGTTCCGGTCGAAGCGGTTAAATCGCGACAGTTCGGAGTCCGGCTGATAGGTAGACATCAAGGCATCGAGTTGTGTAAGTTTCTCTTGGATTCCACTGCCGAGTATTTCGGCGTCGAGCTCCTCGGGCAGATCGACTATCTTGATCGTGTAGCGCGTGCCCATGGTCGGGCCGGTAAAGATGGTCATCGGCGGCGGTGTTGTTCTAAGAACGTGCCGGTTGCACGCGGCCGTGACAAGTACCATGCAGAGAAATGCGAAGCCGCAAGCGGCTTTATGTACCAAAATCATCAAAAATTATGTTCTCCTGTGCTACGCCCAGGTCGTCCAGCAGCTTTAACACGGCGTCGTTCATCATCGGCGGACCGCACAGGTAATACTCGCAGTCTTCCGGCGCCGGATGGTTCTTCAGATACTCGTCGTAAAGCACCTGATGGATGAAGCCGGTCGGGCCGGTCCAGTCGTCTTCCGGTTGCGGCTCGGACAACGCAAGCTTCCATGTGAAGTTTAGGTTGTCTTCGTGCAGCCGGTCGAACTCATCGGCGTAGAACACCTCTCGCAGACTTCTGGCGCCGTACCAGTACGAGATTTTTCTGTTCGAGTGTAGTCGTTTCAGCAGGTCGAATATATGCGAGCGCAGCGGCGCCATACCCGCCCCGCCACCGACGTAAATCATCTCGGCGTTGGTGTCTTTTACGAAGAACTCGCCGTACGGGCCGGAAATGGTTACCCTGTCGCCCGGCTTGAGGTTGAAGATATACGACGACATTACGCCCGGCGGTGCGTGCGGTTTGTTCGGCGGCGGGGTGGCGATTCGCACGTTCAGCTTGATAAGTCCCCGTTCCTCTGGATAGTTGGCCATCGAGTACGCCCGGCTGGTCGTCTCTCTTGCGTGTGATCTATATCGCCACAGGTCGTGCCGGTCCCAATCGTCGCGGTATTGGTCCTCGACGTCGAAGTTGCTGAACTCGAGTTTGTGCGGCGGGCACTCGATCTGGATGTATCCTCCCGCCTTAAACCCGACGTCCACGCCCGGCGGCAACTCGAGCACCAGTTCCTTGATGAACGTGGCTACGTTGTCGTTCGATCGGACCGTACATTGCCACTTTTTGATATCGAAGATTTCCGGCGGTATTTCGATCTCCATGTCCTGTTTTACCGGCGCCTGGCAGCCGAGTCGGATGCCGTCGCGTATTTCGCTACGTGTCATAAAGTCGCGTTCGGTAGGTAGTATGTGTCCGCCGCCGCTGACGACTTTAACTTTGCACTGGCCGCAAGTTCCTTGTCCGCCGCAGGCCGAGGGCAGGAAAATCTTGTTTGCGGCAAGTGCACCGAGCAACTTGTCGCCCGGGTGGACGGTAATGCCGCGGTCAGGGTCGCCGTTTATGGTGATGGTCACCTCGCCGCCGGGGACGAGCTGCGAGCGTGCAAGCAGTATCAGCACGACCAGCGCAAGCACGATGGCCGTAAACATAAACACACCGGCGATGATTTCAACGAGCACGACTTACCTTTATCTAAATGGCCGCTTGCGGCTTAGCAATGCACTTGCACCAACGGATGCGAAGCCGCAAGCGGCTGATTTACAATTGTATCCCTGAAAAACACATAAACGCCAGCGCGATCAGCCCGACGGTGATGAACGTAATGCCAAGCCCTTTCAGTCCGTCGGGCACGAGACAGTACCGCATCCGTTCCCGAATGGCGGCCAGCGCCATGATGGCGATTGCCCAGCCTATGCCGGACCCCAGGCCGAAGATCACGCTTTCCGGCAAGTTATAGTCCCGCTCGACCATGAACAGCGACCCGCCGAGTATGGCGCAGTTTACCGTAATAAGCGGCAGGAATATTCCCAGTGCGTTGTAAAGCGCCGGAAAATACTTGTCCAGCGTCATCTCCAGTATCTGCACCATTGCGGCGATCACACCAATAAAACTAATAAGCGCCAGGAACGTCAGGTCGAGGTTTTCCAACCCCAGCCAACCCAGCGCTCCCTCCTTCAGTATGTAGTTGTATATGAGGTTATTGATCGGCACGGTTATCGTCTGCACGACGATAACGGCAATGCCCAGGCCGGTGGAGGTCTCTACCCGCTTCGAGACGGCCAGATAGGTGCACATGCCCAGGAAAAACGCCAGGGCGAAGTTTTCGATAAATATCGACTTCAGCAGTATATTTAGATAATGTTCGAGCATTTTAATTTTCCTTCTCCACCAACTCAGTTTTCCAAGTCCTCAACCCCCAAATGAAAAACCCTATCAGGAAAAACGCGCTGGGGGAGAGCAGCAGCAGACCGTTCGCCGGGTACCAGCCGCCGTCAATCGTAAGCGGCAGGACGACGTATCCGAGCAGTTTTCCCGAGCCGAGCAACTCCCGGACAAAGCCGACCGCCAGCAGTACGATGCTGTAACCGATGCCGTTCCCCAGCCCGTCGAGCATGCTGAGCCACGGGCCGTTTTTCATGGCGTACGCTTCTGCCCGGCCCATGATAATGCAGTTGGTGATAATCAGCCCGACGAATACGGAAAGCTGCTTGCTGATCTCATAAGCGTACGCCTTCAGGAACTGATCGACCAGTATGACCAGCGATGCGATGATCGTCATCTGCACGATCATGCGGATGCTGGAGGGGATGTGGTTGCGTATCAGGCTGATCGACAAATTGGAAAGCGTCACCACGAATATCACCGCCAGGCACATGGTCACGGTGGTTTCGAGCTTCGAGGTGACCGCCAGCACGGAGCAGATGCCCAACACCTGCACGGCGATTGGGTTGTTCTTGAAGATCGGGTCGAACAGCGCTTCTTTTACTTTACTCATATCGATATCCCGTAGGGTGCGTGAAACGCACCTCTTCCGATGTTACGGTGCGTTCCACGCACCCTACATGCTAAGTTTTTTCAACAGCGGTCCATATCCTTCCCGGCCGAGCCAAAACCGGACCAGGTTTTCCACGCCCCGGCCGGTGATGGTCGCCCCGGACAGCCCGTCTACCTGGTGTACGGCTTCAGGCGAGTTTTTATCGACGTGCCCTCGGATTACCCGGACTGCCGGCTGCCGGTCGGCATCCAGTGCGATTTTGCCTGTCCAGAGCGCCTTCCATGCGGTGTTGTCGATCTCGCCGCCCAGGCCCGGCGTCTCGGCGTGTTCGTAAAAGCCGAAGCTCTTGATGGTGGTCATGTCGGCATCGAGCGCCAGGAGGCCGTACATGGTCGACCACAGTCCCTTGCCGTACACCGGCAGTATTATCCGTTTTATCTTCTCGCCGTCTTTCAGAAAGTAAACTACCCGATAGTTCGACCGCCGCTTGATACCGGCGATGTCGTCCCCGGCGTCAATCGCCACGCTCTGTGTAGGATCCTTTGCCGCCCTGCGCGGGTCGAAGTCTTCAGCCGCGATATCATCGACGAACTCGCCGGTGGCCAGGTCGACCACAGCCGAGTCGATCTGCTCGAACAGCTCGCCGACGTCGGTCTTTCCGCCTTCTTCGAGCAGCCCGGCGGCAATCAGTATGTTTCGCTTCACGTCGAGCGTTTTGTTGGCCTCTTGGATCGGTTTCAGATACACGGCCGCACCGGAGACGAAGATCGAGCAGATCACGCACACGGCAGCCGCAACGCCGACGGTCTTTCCGATCGTGTCGTTATGCATGTCTTAATGCCCTGCGTTTGATGTTCGCCCGCACAACGTAATAATCGATAAGCGGTGCGAACACGTTTCCAAAAAGTATCGCCAGCATGGTCCCCTCGGGAAATGCCGGATTGACGACCCGAACCAATATCACCATCGCCCCGATCAGCCCGCCGTAGATGTATTGCCCCAGGTTGGTCATCGACGCGCTGACCGGATCGGTGGCCATGAAAACCAACCCGAAGGCGAACCCGCCGAGCACCAGGTGCCAGTGCGGCGGCATTGTGAACATCGGATTGGTGGTGCTGCCGGCCGCAAAAAACAGTCCGGCTAAGGCCATGGCGCCGATGAGCATACTGGCCATGATCCGCCACGACGCCACGCCGAACAGCAGCAGCAGCACTGCCCCGATCAAACACGCCGCGGTGGACGTTTCGCCCATCGAGCCTTGCATAGTGCCGACGAACGCCTGTAGCCAGCTAAGCTGTTCGGTTACTGCCGCCATGCCGCCGCCGGCCGCCACGCCCAAGGCAGTTGCGCCGCTGAACCCGTCGACTGCGGTCCACACGGCGTCGCCGGATATTTGCGCCGGATATGCAAAGAACAAAAACGCCCGGGCTGTAAGAGCCGGGTTGAGAAAATTCCTGCCCGTGCCGCCGAATACCTCCTTGCCGAGCACCACGCCGAACGTAATCCCCACGGCCACCTGCCAAAGCGGGATCGTCGCCGGCAGGGTCAGCGGAAACAGCAGCCCGGTGACGAAAAATCCCTCGTTTATCTCGTGGTTGCGGACCACCGCGAACAGCATCTCCCACAGGATGCCGACCACCATGCAGACGATGTATATCGGCACGAAGTACAACGCACCGTGCAGCAGATCGGCCCAAACGTTCGACGCATCGCAGCCGACGCCGGTCCACGAAAGGACCATGCCGCGCCAGCCGGGTACTTCTGAGATTCCCATCTCGGCCATGGCCGTGTTGGCTTGCAAACCGGTGTTGTACATCGCCATTACCACACACGGAATAAGCGCGACCAGCACGGCGCTCATCATCCGCTTGAAATCAATGGCGTCGCGCACGTGACACGGCTCCTCGGCGGTGCCGCCGGGCGTGTAGAAGAACGTGTCGATCACCTCGTAGACGGGATATAGCTTCTCAAGCTTGTTTCCCTTTGCGAAGTACGGCTCCAGGCGATCGAGTATGTATCTAAGCGGTTTCATGTGCGGTTTTTGTCCCTGAATGTCAGTGTTAGTGGCATCGGCAGTGGCAGTGGCACCGGCGTCTCGCCGGTGATCTAATGTTGCCACACCGGCGAGACGCCGGTGCCACTAAACTTATTCTTCCCCCTTCGTTACCCTTCCTTCTCGATGATCGTCAGGTTCCGCCGCAGCATCGGTCCGTACTCGCCTTTGCCGGGGCAAACGAACGTGCACAGCGCCAGGTCCTCTTCGTCCAGTTCAAGGCACCCGAGCGCTTCGGCCTGCTCGATGTCTTCGCCGGCCAACGCCTTCAGCAGGAACGTCGGCAATATGTCCAACGGCATGACCTTCTCGTAGCTGCCAATCGGCACGATTGCCCTGGGACCGCCGTGCGTGGCGGTGGTGAAACTGAACTGCTTGCCGGGAAAAAGCCTCGAGGCGACGACGTTCTTTATCGAAAATTTATTGAACCCCGGCATAAACCAGCCGAAAAGCTCCCGCCGGCCGCCTTCGGCCAACACGGAGATTTGCAGGTGGTAGCGGCCCAGGAACGCCAGCGGACCCTCGGCCGTTCGGCCGGAGAACACCGAGCCTGAGATCACACGATTTTTCCCGTCTTTCAATTCGCCTTCCGTAAGCTCCATCGTGTTGGCGCCTAGTCGAGTGCGAACCAATCGCGGGTTTTTCGCCGCCGGTCCGGCCAGCGAGATTATCCGAGTTAGATCGAGCCGGCCGGTTGTAAACAAACTGCCGACGGCCATGATATCCTGGTAGTTGACATACCAGACGGTCTTGTGCAAATCGACCGGGTCGAGGAAATGAATATGCGTACCGGGTAATCCGGCCGGGTGCGGCCCCTCGAACTCGGTGGTTACGATTTTGGGACTGTCCCAATTTTTGCGCAGCGAAAATGGGACTGTCCCCTTGCACAAAAATACTTTGCCGGGCGTTAGGTGCGAGATGACTTTCAGCCCGCTTAGAAAATCATCCGGCCGTGTGCCGATTACAACCTCCGGGGCGGCGGCCAACGGATGGGTGTCGATTGCGGTGACGAAAATCGAACTGGGCATCGACTCCGGTGCGGGCACACGGCTGAACGGCCGGCCTCTGATCGCCGTCCAAAGCCCCGAGGCGACCAGGTTCTCTTTAACCTGTTCGGCGGTTAGACCTTCGAGTTGCCCTTCCTCGTAACGGCTGAACTTCTCCTCTTCGTCGCCGTTCAACTCGACGACGACCGACAGCAGTGCACGCTTCGCGCCACGGTTGATTGCAACCACCTTGCCGCAGCCCGGCGAAGTGTGCCACACGCCAGGGGTCTTCTTGTCGGTAAACAGCAATTGGCCGGTTTTAACTCGATCACCCACCTGCACGGCCATGGTCGGTTTCATGCCGATATAGTCCGGCCCCAGCACGGCGACGGAGCCGACCGGCCGGGCGTCGGTTATCTCCCGCCCGGGCTGCCCGGTGATCGGCAGGTTCAAGCCTTTTTTGATTTTGATTTTTGCCATTTTGTAAATGTGCTTTTTATCAGTTGGCATAAACAAACCAGCTATGATACAGTAACGCCGACTTCCTGACAACCGGTGCCGGCGGCATGTTGACTTTCGGTACTTGGGCACTTATAAAACCAAAATACTCCCGGGACCGCAGTCCCGGGGCGTTTGATGTATAACAACTGAAACAACAAAAAGTAAAACACATGCACACTAAACAACCATACTTACTCTTGGTGATTGTATTACTGGTAAATTTGCCGGCCGCAACGTGCTTTGCGCAGGTGCGAGCAACGGCCGAGGCGTTCACCGGCGAACCGTTCGGCGTCGGCCGGGTCGTTATCGACATAGGCGAGAACGAACTGCCCGTGCCGCTGGGGATCGACGGCCTCGGCCTGTCAGAAGCAGACAGCCGGGTTTTCTATCCCGCTATGCACGCCCCGGCCGTCGGTGCGATTGTAAAAGACGTGCTGGACGCCGTGCCGTGGATGCGCGGCGGACCGGTGCGCGAGGGTGTCGGCGGGCTGCTCGATGAGTTGCTAAGCGGCCCGCCTCGGACGACCATCTACTTTCTCTTCAAGGGCGACGGGCCGCTTGGGCTGACGCTCCATGCCCGGCGGCCGTACAAGATGACGATCCGGCCGCGTGCCGACGCCCTGGCGCACAGACAGATGCTGGATGCATGGTGGCGTCAGTACACGGCCTCGTCCGGACTGTTTCAATCAGCACACGACTATCCGCCGATGGTCGATAACTTCCTGGCGACCATGCTCGCATGTCGGCTGAACCTGAAACTGCCCGAGCGTAAACAGACCGAATCGTGGCGGGATGAGCTTGCCGAGGAGATCGGACTGACACTGGCGACCGAGTCGGTCCGGCTGGCCATGCAGCAGGACCGGCTGCTTGGGCTGAATCACCTCGACCAACAGGCCGACCGGCCGTTGCCCGAGCCTATCCGCCCGCCGGCGCTTAAGCTGCCGAAGCTGCCCGACGACGTGCCGGTCGAGCCGATCGCCATGCGCGTGCCGGCCGAATGCCTTTATATCCGATTCGGGAGTTTCAACAACTTCCTGTGGTTTCAAGACACGCTGGCTGAATGGGGCGACGATGCGCAAAACCTCATCGAATCGCGCGGGCTGGACCTGGAAACGTCCAAACGCATCGAAGAACAACTGGTCGTGAAGCAGACCGAGCTTTCGCGTATCCTGGGGCCGATGATAGTGGCCGACGTGGCAATTATCGGCACCGACTTGTACATGCGCGAAGGCGCCGCTTTCGGGCTGCTCTTCCACGCCAGCAGCAGCACCGCACTGGCCGCCGACCTGGTGCGGCAGCGAATCGAACGCCTAGGTGCAGGCGGCGTAACCGAACAGAAACTTACAATCGCCGGTAAAAAGGTCTCGTATCTCTCCTCGGCAGACGGCACGGTCCGGTCGTACTACGCCGCCGACGGGGCGTATCAACTGGTTGCCACCTCTAAGACGTTGGTCCGCCGGTTCCTGGAAACCGGCGCCGGCAAATTGGGTGCCACGGCCGTGTCGGCCGTGCCTTTGCGAAAGCACGGGCAAGATGCCCGTGGCACCCGTCAAATCAGCCTTGATGAACCACTGGAGACCGGGACCGGCTCGCTTGGCGCATCGGATGAGTTCCGTGTTGCCCGGAGCGTGATGCCGTTGGTCGAAAACTACACGGCGTTCGTTTACCTATCGGATGCGTTCTTCAGAAACATGGTCGGTCCACATTATCGAGTGGAAACCGTCCGACGGTTGCAGGCCGCCGCCGATATCGACCTGGTGCAGCTTGCACGGCTGGCAGCGACGGCCGAAGGTCTGCCGGCAGATACAATCGAGCAACTCTCCGGCAGCGGCATCCTGCCCAGAAATTTTCTGCACCGGCTGGACGGCAGTCGAACGGTGTTTGAAAAAGACTGCGAGGTTTATGACAGCCTGCGCGGCCGCCGAGGCACATTTCTGCCGATACCCGACGTGGAAGTCGAGCAAGTTACCGAGGCTGAGAAGTCCGCATGCGAAAAATTCGCCGAGTTCTACGCCGAGAGATTCGGGCGTATCGATCCGACCATGGTGGGCATTAAACGACATGCGCTAAAGAACAATCGTGAACTGGTAAAGATCGACGCACGCATCAGCCCGGCAGACGGACGGCTTTACGATTTCCTGGCCACCGTGGCCGGCGAGCCGGATCGGATGCAGTTGGCGCCGGTGCCCGGCGACATAGCCGCCATGGAATTGTTGATGGAGAATCAGCGGATGTTTGTAGGGCTGCGAGATTTCGGCCCGCCGCCGGAACTGGTAAACGGCCGGCGGTCGCTGATCGGGAGCCTGCAAGCCGTGCTTGTCGGCTACATCGGCGCCACCGGTCAGATGCCGTTGCTCGGCTTGATCGAAAACCTGCTCGTCCGCCCGCCCGATCCCAGATATCCCGGGGCGCCTCGCACCGGATTTCAAAGCCGCCAATGGCGGCAGTTTACAGTTTACTCGTTGCACCCGGAGGTGCTTAACTTTGTCGTGCCGCGACTGAAGTTCGAGCAGGCGGAGCGTCCGGCACAACTTCGGCTGCACGTGGGCGACCCATCGCGGGCAAGGATCACACCGCTGTTGAACTCATGGAGCTACTGGCGTACCTACCAGACCTCGCTTGGGAACCTACGGCTGATGCACGCACTGGGCCAGCAGCTTCACGTGCCGGCGGAAGATTGTAAAAAAACGGCCGAGTTGTTGCTTGCCGCCAGGTTGATCTGCCCGCTCGGCGGCCGGTACGTCTATCACAAAACGCCGGGCCGCTGGACTTCCACTGCACTTCTGCACGATCTCGGCCGCTCGCCGCTTGGGGTACAGCCGCCCCGCGGCTACGTGGCCCCGCCGCTTAGCTGGTTCCGAGGAGTTGAACTGGACGCCATGCTGACTGCCGACGCGATGTTGATCCATGCCGAGGTGGTCATGCAGCATAATAAAGCCGCGACCGTTGGTCGCGCCAATACGGCGGCGACCGCCAACATTACACGGCGCGACCAACGGTCGCGGCTTTATAG
>DAOWNK010000192.1 GCA_030642635.1 Pirellulales bacterium | reverse complement strand
CTTCATGCGTCAAAATCTTCCTGGAAACAGCCTCGACGTGAATTGTACCACAGGATCGCGCCCATTTCCGGCGGTGCCGGTGTGCTGGTAGTGGCCAAGTCCTCATCGGAAACGACCTGCCCGGTCGGCAGCCCGATAGGTGGCAGCCCTTTCGTGGTCCGGCGGGCGTTGACCCAGCACAGTACGGATTCGATGTCGCGTGGGGCGAATTGGCCCCGCTGTGCATACTGCCGGGCAGTGTCTCCAGCGATGCCGCCGGCCAGTTCGCCTATCGTGTCGTAGGTGATAGCGATCAACGTGGTTCGGGCGCCTTTTGGTCTGCCCATCGAGTGTCCTCCTCGATACTGTGTTTTCCCGTTTTCTGTTGCATCTCTTGCGGCCAACATACAGCAACAACTCGACAAATGGTCTACGCGGTCTGCTACCGTGCCGCCGTCACCATCGCCAGGATGCCGGCCTTGATTGCTTCGGGCAGGGCCGGCCAAGCGTCAATGATCGCTTGCAGCCTAGCGTCAATCTGGGCCGAATGTGCGCCGAGTGCGCCTGATTCTGCGCCACTTGGATTTGCCGATTGCCGTAAGTTCTTGGTATCATAAGCAGTTAGGGAAGTGGGTTCGAGTCCGCTCGTCTCCACTGTTTAATACCGGGATGGCGCGAAGATCGTAATACAAGAACTATAAAGCCGCGACCGTTGGTCGCGCCTTACATGTTTGCATAATATGATTGTGTGCAATGGCGCGACCAACGGTCGCGGCTTTATGGTTTACAGTGCGGCACGAACGTCGGCCGGATCGACCTGGTCGACCAGTTCCACGCGGCCCATTTCCTTCGGCAACACGAACCGCAGCCGTCCGTGTTGCACCTTTTTGTCGTGCATCATGGCGTTGATGATCGCCTGGCCGTCCAGCTTCGGCGTCTGCGTCGGCAGGCCCAGTGTGTCGAGCAAATGGTATTGTCGCTCGGTGAACTCGGCATCGACACGCCCAAGCCGCTCGGCCAGGCGCGAGGCGCACAACATGCCGATAGAAACCGCCTCGCCGTGCAACAGTTCGCCGTAGCCGCAGAGTGTCTCGAATGCGTGGGCGAAGGTGTGTCCGTAGTTTAGCACCGCCCGAAGCCCCGTTTCTTCGCGCTCGTCGCTTACGACCACCTCGGCTTTCAGCCGGCAGCATCGCGCGATGACGTGCGAGAGCACCTTGCGGTCCTGTTCGATCAGCCCGGCCGTGTTGGCTTCAAGGTAGTCGAACAACTCGGCGTCGAGTATCACGCCGTACTTGACCACCTCGCCCAGCCCGGCGTGATACTGGCGAGGTTCGAGCGTTGCGAGCGTGTCGGTATCGATCAGCACGCCGATCGGTTGCAGGAACGCCCCGACCATGTTCTTGGCCTCGGGCAGGTTGATGCCGACCTTGCCGCCCACGGAACTGTCGACCTGGGCCAGCAGCGAGGTGGGCGCCTGCAAGAACCGTACGCCCCGGGCGTATGTGGCCGCGGCGAACCCGGCCAGATCGCCCACCACACCGCCGCCGACCGCCACGACCACGCTGCTGCGATCGGCGCCCAGTTCGAGCATACCGTTCCACAGCCCGGCGGCCATGTCGATCGACTTGCTCGGCTCGCCCGGCTCGATCACGATCACGTCGACCTCGATCTGTTGCTCGGTCAGGCTTTCGGCCACGTCTGCGGCATACGGCTCTCGAACGTTCTCGTCGGTAACCACCACGGCGTGCGAGACCTTGCCTCGCTCGGCAAGGAACCGACCGACGCCGCCGAGATTACCGGTGCCGATTTCGATATCATAGCCGCGCTCGGCCAGGTCGACGCGGAGGGTTTGTGTTGGAGTTGTCACTTGTTTGCTTTCTTTAATCGTTTGATTTGATTCCATACATGGATAGTTCATTTTACACAATTTTTCCAATTGAGGCGAGTAAGCACCATGATCAATAAAGCCGCGACCGGTGGTCGCGTCAATGCCACCGGTAGTTTTGCGGTATTTGGCGCGACCACCGGTCGCGGCTTTATGTTTGAAGCATTGTTATCAAACTACGCCCGATCAAACGGAAACGCCATTACCTCGCTCAAACTTTTCGCTCCGGCGGCCAGCATTACCAGCCGGTCGAATCCCAACGCCACGCCGACCGAGGCAGGCAGACCGGCGTGCATTGCCGCCAGCAGCCGGCTTTGCTCGGGCAACGTCGGCTTGCCGTCGGCTGCGCGTTGTGCGTTTATATTTTTGTTTCGTTTAAGCAACTCATCGGTCTCGAGCAACTCGTGAAAACCGTTGGCCAGCTCGATGCCCGAGACGCAAAGCTCGAACCGCTCGGCCACCGGCGGATCATCACTACGTACTCGCGCCAAGGCAGCCTGACCGGCCGGGTAATCGTACAATAACGTCGGCCGCTCCATGCCGAGATGCGGTTGCACGCGATCGACCAGCAACAGATCAAGCCAGCCGTCGCGGTCGTCGGCCGAGAGGCTATCCGGCCGGGCGATGCCGAGTTCCTCGACCTTCGAGATCAGTGCACCGACATCCGCCGTGTGCGGATCGATCCCGACGTACTGCTCGAACGCATCGCGGTAGCTGAGCCTTTCGGCCGGGCCGCAATGCAGCATCGCCTCGCACAGGTCGCCGGTAAGCTGCATCCCGGCGTCCATGTCGTCGTCGGTGCGATACCACTCGACAATGGTGAACTCCGGGTTGTGCAGCGGTCCCTGCTCGCCCAACCTGAACGATCTGGTAACCTGGTAGATCGCCTCGGCGCCGTCGGCCAGCAGCCGTTTCATGGCGAACTCGGGCGAGGTTTGCAGCCACATACGCCGGTTGTCGAATTCGACACAAAACGGATCGAGGTGGCGATCCACCACAGTGTCGGCTGAGAGGAGCGGCGTTTCGACCTCAAGGAACCCGCGCTGGTCGAAGAACTCGCGCAGGCGTTGCAGCAACCTTGCCCGAAGCTGAAGATTCTGCCGGCTTGCGGTCGGGCGAAAGTTGTTGTGTTGTGTGTGGGTCATTGCTAAGCCGCAAGCGGCTACTCTTTTACCCGCTCGACGTACTCGCCGGTTCGGGTGTCGATTTTTATCAAGTCGCCCATTTCGACGAACGACGGGCATGGGAACTCGGCGCCGGTCTCGACCTTGCATGGTTTTGTCACGTTGGTTGCCGTGTTACCCTTCATGCCCGGCTCGCAGTACTCGACCTTCAGCACGACGTGGTTCGGAGGGGTCATGGCGATCGGGTTGTTGTTAAACAGCATCATGCCGCAGACCATGCCTTCCTTGAGATACTTCCATGCGTCGTCGACCTGTTCGATGCTCAGTTCGTATTGCTCGTAGCTTTCGGTATCCATGAAGACGAAGGGATCGGCCTGGCGGTATAGGTACTGGGCCGCAATTTCTTCGATGTCTGCGGCCTCGATCGAGTCGCCGCTTTTGTAGGTTCTGTCGAGGACTGTGTTCCTGAGTAAGTTCCGCAGCTTGCACTTGTACAGTGCCTGGCCCTTGCCTGGCTTGACGAAGTTGCACTCGATCATAATATACGGATCGCCGTCGATCTGTACCTTCAGTCCCCTTCGGAAGTCGCTGGTGTTGTATCCGGCCACTATTGGTTTCCTTGTGTTTTGTCGGCGCGACAACCGGTCGCGGCTTTGTGATTGAATTGGTACGATTTATTGTTATGGAGAGTTTAACCTTTGAAAACGATGCGGTCCGCGACCCGGCCGAACTGTGCAGGATGTTGGGGTTGGATTCCTCTTTGGCCGTCAATGTGGCCGATTTTCCGCTGTTGGTCCCCCGGACGTATCTTTCGCGGATTCGGCATGGCGATCCGAACGACCCCCTGCTAGTGCAGGTTTTGCCCAGCAAGGCTGAACTCTCAGAGGTGCCCGGCTACCGGAACGATCCGCTGAGTGAGTCCGACGCCGTGATCGGCCCCGGTCTGCTGAAAAAGTACCAAGGCCGAGTCCTTATGGTAACAACCGTCGAGTGTTCCGTCCATTGCCGATTTTGCTTCCGGCGGCACTGTTCATGCCGTGTGTCTGCCCGGACGATTGAAGACTGGTCCCCGGCACTTGGGCAGATCGCCACCGACCGTTCGATCCGCGAGGTGATTCTCAGCGGTGGAGACCCGTTGACTTTGCCGGATGCTCAGCTTGCCCGGCTTGCCCAATCACTGGCCGACATTCCGCATCTTCGACGACTGCGTGTCCATACCCGGCTGCCGGTGATGATTCCCGCCAGGGTGACGGACGAGTTGATCGGCTGGCTTCGTGGAGGCAGGCTTACAACTGTAGTGGTGGTGCATGTAAATCATCCAGCCGAGATCGACGACGCTGTGGCCGGGGCACTGGGCCGGCTGATTGACGCCGGCGTTCCGGTCCTCAGCCAAACGGTCCTGCTCAGCGGGGTCAACGATTGCCCTGATGTGCTGGCCGAGCTATGCGAACGGCTGGTGGATATTCGTGTAATGCCGTATTATTTGCACCGGTTGGACCCGGTCGCCGGCGCCTCGCATTTTGATGTGCCAGACGAGATCGGCATTCGGCTGATTGCCGCGTTGCGTGCCCGGCTGCCAGGCTACGCGGTGCCGCGTTACGTTCGTGAGAGGCCTGGAGAGGCGAGCAAGGTGGTTTTGGCGTAGATGTTGGTCGCCGTACCGGCGACCGCTAAACGTATAAGAGCATACCGCTCTCACGCGGCGAGTTTTCTGCGATTGGCCTTGCGCGGGTCTTTCCAACGGCGGTGGAGCCACCAGTATTGACCCGGTTCACAACGGATGATCTCCTCCAACCGGCTGGTGTACCATTGCGTCAGTTCGTGGATGGTGCCGACTTGCTCGCCCGTCTCGCGCGGATCGGCCACGGCACAGGTGTTCAATTCCACGTGCAACGGTTCACCGACACGAGCCGCACCACAGACGGCCACCGGAGCGTCGTTGTCCAGCGCCAGCAGTGCGATTGCCTTGTAGGCCGAGGCCTGGCGCGAGAAAAACTCGACCCAACAGCCCTTTTTGCCCGCATACTGGTCGGCCAGGAACGTCATCGTGCCGCCGTTGGCCAATACGTCGACAATCTGGTCGTAGCCGCCGTTCTTGGGGATCATGTACTGACCGGTGCCGCTACGGAAGGTGTTCAAGAAACGGTCAAGGTACAGATTGTCGAGCGTTCGGGCGACGGTGTACGTGGGAAAGCCGAGTATCCCTAGCACGTAGCCGGCCAACTCGAAATTGCCGAAATGGGCCGAAACGATCAGCGTCGGCCGGTCGTCCAACAGACATCGCACCAGCCGGTCCGAGTCTCGCAGGCTGATATACTGCCGCCAGTTCGTCTCGTGGATTTTCCGCGGCGCATGGGCAACCTCCAAGACCAACAGGAACAGGTGCTCCCACATCTGCCGGATAAGTCGTTTCCGGTCCGGCTCGGACATCTCCGGAAAGGCGTGTGCGAGGTTCTCATCGACCACCTTGCCGCGAATACGTATTACATTGCAGAACAGCCACGCCAGCCAGCGGGCAATCTTCGCACCTGTCTCGATTCGCACGGCCTGCACAGTGCAGATAAAAAAGCGAACCACCAGATACACGAGAAAGTCGGCAACGTGCTTGCATTTCATGTGGAATTCCCTCCGTGGAAGTCGGCGATATTGTCGCAGGAACGGCCGGATGGGAAAAGATCAGTTTAGGACAGAGAAAAGGACAATGAGGGAAAAGGGGACATTCTGCTTTTTCTAAAAAGCAGAATGTCCCCTTTTCCCTTCCGTCATCCGAGAAATCATCATCCTCGGCTCACCTGTAATGGTAGCAAGGTAAGATTGAGACCATCCCCGGTCTCTTAATAATCGTTGCAAGTTTGCAGCGATATTCTTGCGTGCGTCATTGTCAGAAACCACTCTCCTTTTGTATCGAGTATGTTACATTCTGTCAACATCACGGTTTGTCAACGTTAAGGTCCGGGCCGTAACCCGGCCAAGCCCCTTCGGGGGCCCGATATTGTCAATGCGATCCGGCCGTGGCCGGGCCAGAGTATTAACGCAGCCCTCCTGGATGCTTGGCGCCTGGCAAGTAGGGTTCTATATTGAGGGCTTTCAACAAAAACACTGTTTTCATACTGCCTCCGGTAGTCTCGTATTGATTCGTGCCCGCAACAATGAAGGCGTCACACAACTCAAAATCGATTTCAGCCCCATCCACGATTCCGGCGGTAGGTACACCCTGTATCCAGATCAAGTAATTCGGGGGCTTATCGGTACCCCGTAAAGGAAACGCTTCGATATCAACCAGCATTTGCTTTTTATCAATGACTTGCCGAACCT
>DAOWNK010000160.1 GCA_030642635.1 Pirellulales bacterium | reverse complement strand
GTCCGACGCATTTGTCGGTGTAGGGCGTGTCGATGGCAACTTCCTCTTCCAGTTCCCGTCGCATGCCTTCCTTGTACGGGCTGCCGTTTCCGCTCGGGTCGGCGTCGCCCAGCGAGATGTGCCCTCCGATCCCTCCGCTCCGCTTGCTGTGCAACCGGCCTTCACCCTGGCCGATACCACGGGTGTATTGGAAGACGGTTTCACGGCCTCGGTCATCGACGTGGCGGAAGATTACATATGGGATCAACTGCTTGAAACCGGGGTCTTGTTCAACCCGGCCGCGTGGACGGTAGCTGGTATGTTCCGGAGAGAACAACTCGTCGAGGTATCGGTCCACCTGGCCGCAAAACCCCTGAAAATGTCCCAGCCGGTGAAACAATTCGGTCGGGACCACCAGCACTTGTTCGGTTTGGACTTCGGTCATGGGATATTAGGGGATAGGGGAAGAAAGAGGAGGGAAGAGAGAAAGAGGGAAGAGAGAATGTCCACTCATCGTTCATTCACTCCTCTCTCTTCTCTCCTCCCTCTTCCCTCCTCCCTCCTCCCTCTTCCCTCTTCCCTCCTCCCTCTCCTGCGGCGTCCGATGAGAGGCCCGTCACACCTGGAGATGACTGTTTATGGCTGCTGACTTTCGTCCCTGACCAGGTTCACAGGTCCCCATTGTGGGGGCCTCTCATCGGAAGCCGACGGCAATAAGCCAGAGCTATCACTTTTTTACGTTCCAGCCGGCTGATCGTCAATGGCGGCGGCAATTTGACTCACCTCGGATAAAAACCTGCATTTGTGCGGCTCCCCAACAAATTAGTATACCGTGGCGGGAAAAAAGCTAGATTTCAGTAGTTTCAAATTTTACACGGCCAATTTTGAACTACTGAAATTGCTTTAGAGAATTATGACCGACTCGATAGATACCGACACGGGAGGGTGGTTGGGGCATAGTGCAGCGGTGCCCCAGCAAAACATGTCTGGGGCTTCGCTTCGCTCAGCCACCAGCCACCCAACAAATCGCGAGCAAAGCGAACGTCTTCGCAACACGTTCGTGCCGATCGAGCCGGAATCGTTCCGCAAGGCCGACCTGACCGACAGCGAGGTCGAGTCGCTTATCCTAAAGTTCCTGCTCTCACGGGGCGACGCATCCGGACGCGACGTAGCCGAGCAGGTCAAACTGCCGTTCGTGTTGGTAGATGAGTTGCTGCGCGGCATGAAAAACGATCAGCTTGTCGGCCATCGCGGCGCCGCGCCGATGAACGACTATCTGTACCAGTTGACCGACATTGGACGAGAGCGGGCCAGGCGGTACTTACAACATTGCACCTACTTCGGTTCCGCACCCGTCGCTTTGAAGGACTATATCGAAAGCGTCCATGCACAGTCGCTTACAAACCAACACCCGGCCGCCGAGGACCTTCACCGCGCGTTCGACGGTCTGGTGCTTAACAAAAACATGCTCGATAGATTGGGGCCTGCAATCAACTCCGGACGTGGTTTGTTCCTTTTCGGCCCGCCGGGCAACGGAAAGACAAGCATCGCCGAGCGGGTAACAGCGGTATTCGGGCGAGAGACCTGGATACCCCGGGCGATCGGCGTCGACGGCGAAATCATCCGGCTGTTCGACCCGATCAACCACGAAGAAGTGCCGGTCGACTCGGGTGGTGGACTGCTGGACCAGCGCAAGATCGACCGGCGTTGGGTTCGTATCCGCCGGCCGACGATCGTCGCCGGCGGCGAGCTTACCATGTCGCAACTCGAGGTGACCATAAACACCTCGACCGGCATCAGCGAAGCGCCGCTGCAACTTAAGAGCAACTGCGGCACGCTGGTGATCGACGACTTCGGACGGCAGCGGATGCGGATTGACGAGTTGCTGAACCGCTGGATCGTGCCGCTGGAGAAGCGATACGACTTCCTCGGCCTGCCAAACGGTAAGAAGATCAAGGTGCCGTTCGACCAGTTGGTCATCTTCTCGACTAACCTGGAGCCGCGCGACCTGGTCGACGAGGCGTTTTTGCGCCGGATTCCGTACAAGATCGAGGTGGTCGATCCGACCGAGGAGGAATTCCGCCGGCTGTTCGAGATCATCTCGCCGAAACTGGGTCTGGAGTACCGCCGGGAACCGGTCGATTACCTCATAGAACGCCATTACCGGAAGCCGGGCCGGCCGTTCCGATTCTGCCAGCCGCGCGACCTGCTGCTGCAAGTCCGCAACTACTGCACGTACTACGGCCATCCGCCGGTGCTTAGCAACGAGTACTTCGACAAGGCAGTTGAGATTTACTTTGCGGTAATGTAGCAGCCACTTGCGGCTTAGCAATCAATCATCTAACGCGACCGCTCGACGCTGAACGGCAACTCCATCTGCGGGTCTGCCGTGCCCTTGGGATCGAGTTCCTTGAACAGCAGGCTCGGCTGAATGTCGGTGTTGTGCTGGTACTTGTCGCTTGCGTATTCGTCGAAGGCGCCGCGTATTTCGTGATAGAATATCTGACAGATCGGCACGCCGGGATATATGCGCACCGGCTGGACGGCGAACATCTCCAAGGTCCAATAGCCGCAGAACCCTACGTCGCCGAACCCGGCCGTCACGTGCACGAACAGCCCGAGCCGACCGACCGACGAGCGGCCCTCGATCATCGGCACCAGGTTGTGCGTTTCGGTCAGTTCGGCGGTTCGGCCAAGGTAGAGTTGGTTTGCATGGAGGTCGAGGCCCTCCGGCGGGATCACGATTCGCCGCACGCGGTTCGCCTTCCGCATGTCCAACACCACTTCCTCGTACACCATCAACTCGTTGTGCAGCGAGAGGTTGTAGCTGTTCGGGTTGAGCTTCGACTCGTCGAACGGCTCGATGATGATATTCTCGCCAAACTGACGTTTGATCTCGTGACCGGATAGAACCATTTTAGTAATTTTGAATGTTAGTTCTCAACGCCGATACGCGGACAAATATCTCGAAGCGGACAATCATCGCATTGCGGCTTCCTGGCAATACAATATCGGCGGCCGTGCCGGATCATCTGATGGCTCAACACAATCCACTGTTTCCGGGGAAACCGCTCCATCAGGTCAGCCTCGATTTTCTCCGGATTCTTCTCGGCGGAAAGACCCAGCCGACGGCTGATCCGCCCGACGTGGGTGTCCACCACTATCCCAGAGGCGATACCGAACGCCGCGCCAAGGACCACGTTGGCCGTTTTTCGCCCGACCCCAGGCATCTTGACCAGGGTGTCTATTTCCTGGGGAACTTCTCCATCGTACCGTTCGAGCAGTGTATTGCAACAGCCCCGGATGTTCTTCGCCTTGTTCCGAAAAAAACCGGTGCTTTGGATATCTCGCTCCAGTTCGGCCGGCGGTGTGCGAACGTAATCGGCTACGGTGCGATACTTCCGAAAGAGCTTCGCCGTTACCAAGTTTACACGCTGGTCGGTACACTGTGCCGAAAGGATCGTAGCCACCAGCAACTCCAACGGGCTGCGATGATCGAGCGAGCAGGCGGCATCCGGGTACTCTCGACGCAAACGTCGAGCCACCTTGGCCGCGTATCGTTTTGCATCGGCGGTGGCGGGCATGAGTTTCGGTAGTTCGTAGTTCTCCTATTTAGCCCGCCGTGAATACACGGCGGGCAAATGTGGCAAGCGTTTTCCGCTAGCCCCGGGGCTAAATACCGGTCGTCGGATAGATGCGATACGTCGGAACTTGTCCAACAAAACGACTCGCCGAAGTCGACGCCTCTCGATCTATCGGCGGTAAACGAACGATCTGCCGATCGAGTTCTGCATGCAGGACATCGCCAAAATTAAAATCCCCGTCCGATCGCACCACCGGAACCAATCCGACAATTGACGCCTCCGATGTAAATGCGACGTCTTGTTTTGCTGTGGACGCGTAGCCTGCCGACGGTGCAACCTCGCACGGATCGCGCCGGTCGTCGAACTCGTATCGTTCGCAATCCTCTGATACGTCTGTTGTCTGCAATGCGACTGTCGGCGCCGCTGATGGTTTCGACTCGGCCGTACCTTCCGGCTGTGCCGATTCGCTTGCCAGCGAAAGACCAGGCGACCCGCCGACCATATCCCACACCGCCGGGTACCGCCACATGTTAAAGCCGATCGATAATGCGATCAGCGCAAACGCTGCTATATTTGCCGATATTCTGACCATGGCTTGCTCCGGTTTCCGTTCCACTAACAACGCGGCGTCGAAAACATACACCACCAGAACCACATGGCAAGTAAAGAAGGATGAAATAACAAACAGATAAGGGACAATGGAGAACAACCAAAACGATTGGGTAAAGTTTAGTGCCGCTTGCGGCTTCGCAATATGCCCGCCACTGTGTGCGAAGCCGCAAGCGGCTTACACACGTTCGGCAATCAACTCGCGGATCATCTGCACGAATCGCGGATGAGAGCCGACCACCGCCGCACGCACCATGTTTATGCCCAACTTCTCGCACAGTGCCGCCACCTCTACGTCCAGATCGTAGACGATCTCGATGTTTTCGCAAACAAAGCCGATCGGCACGAGCACCACGTCGTCAACTTCACCATTGCGGCAGGTTTCGCGCAGATAGTCGCCGATCTGCGGCCCGAGCCATTGCTGCTGCGGCCGGCCACTGCGGCTGTGATACGCAAGCTGCCGCTCGGACCTGCCCAGCAGTTCGGAAACCAGCCGGCACGCCTCGCGGAGTTGCACTTCGTAGTCGCACTTTTTCGCCATGGCCGCCGGAATGCTGTGTGCGGTGTAGATCAGCCGTGCAGCCGCTCGCCGCTCGTCGGGCACCTCTCCCAATGCACTCTCGACTCGTTCGGCCGTCGGTTCGATAAAACCAGGATTGTTGTAAAACTCCCGCAGATACTCTATCTGCGGTGCTTCAGTCTCGATCTCTTTCCTGGCGCGATCGATTTCCTCGATGCACTGCCGACGACCCGAATAAGAATCGAATGCAGAAGTAACGAACGCCAGTGCCCGACGCACGCCGTCGTCGGCCATTTGACGCAACACGTCCGCCAGCATCGGGTGCCAGTACAGATTACCCCAATAGACCGGCACGGTCGGTCCATGTGCGTTCAACTCGTTCAACAGCGAGGCCAGCAATGCCCGACTTTGTGTATTGATCGGGCTAACCCCGCCGAACGGTTCGTAGTGCCGTGCAACCTCCAACAACCGCTCGTGCGGAACGTTCTTGCCTTGCACTACATTTTCCAGAAACGGCATTACCTCATCCGGACGTTCCGGACCGCCGAAGGAGATCATCAATACGGCGTCGCAAGAAGGGATTTTGGTTTCGTCTTTCTCCATTCCGCCTTCCCCCTTCCCTTGTAACAGTGACCCCAACGGGACTCGAACCCGTGTTGCCGGCGTGAAAGGCCGGAGTCCTGGACCGCTAGACGATGGGGCCGTCTGGCTGGCATCGGATATGCCAAGATCGCCCTATATAGCTTGGCACAAGTGGTTTCGTCAAGAGGTAACCGGGCGTGTGCCGATAGTACGGCAGAAAAACACCGGCGGGCTATGCGTTTCCGCCGGCCTTGGCGGTATCCGGCTTTCTCGCCGTCTTGTCTGTAGAGAGTCCGTCGTTGCGGTGGATTGCGTCGAACACTTCGCGTCGGTGGACAGGCACTTCCTTTGGGGCCTCGACCCCCAGGCGAACCTTGTCACCTCGAATCTCCACAACCACGATTGTAATGTCATCGTTGATGACAATACTTTCGTTCTTTTTTCGGGATAACACCAACATATCACGTTCCTTCGCTTACTTTCCAGGGCTTCCTAATTTGAAGCCCCTCGCAAAAGCGATGCGTAGTGTGCATACGGACACCACCATTAATCTACCATACGCCCGATTCCGGCGAAGTCAAGCAAATTTTAAGCCAGATAGTCACTTTTGTACCAAAATTTTAATCCTTCGGCTTAATAACGATTAAATCGGGCTGAACTTCATGGTCGGGATACAGTTACTACGAGTCTGTTGATGCCGATGTTCAAAGCATGTAAGTCGTTGTTGACAAAGGCTTTGCGACCGACCACTATCGCAAGGAATTCCACCAAATCCAGGCCGTATGGCTATCCAGCACCGCAAATAAACAAAGTATTGCATGACATCACCCCCCAACAGCATGGGAAACATTGGCTAAACTCGAACAATAAAGTGTAGGCTGGGTCGAGCGGAGCGAGGCCACCTTCCACTGAAATATTGCGATTCTGAACAGGTGGGCCTCGCTCCGCTCGACCCAGCCTACCGTACGACCCCTGGCGAGATGTCCAGGTCGAGGTTCTCAGTCAGGCCCGCCCGAAGCCGTTCTACGGCGATGGCTCCCATTACGGCATTGTCGGTGCATAGTTGCAGTGGTGCAATGTGCAGTTGTATATTCCTCTGCTGTGCCTCATCCGCCAGCCGTTTTCTCAGTCGTGCGTTTGCCGCCACGCCCCCACCGACGCAGAGTATCTTTCGCCCCGTTTGCTTCAGAGCCAGCATCGCCTTGCCCAGTAGGCAATCGACCACCGCTTCCTGAAAGCCGGCGGCCAGATCGGCCACTTGCCGCCGGTCGAGTTTGATTTTGGCGAAGTCCGTTTTTCCCGGCCCGACGATCTGGTATCGCACGGCCGTCTTCAGGCCGCTGAAGCTGAAATCGAGCCGGTCTTCGTCGTCCAGCAGCGGTCGTGGAAACCGATATGCGCGTGGATTGCCGGACTCGGCTGCACGTTGAATTGCCGGTCCGCCGGGGTACGGCAGGCCGAGCATCGTGGCGACCTTATCGAAGGCCTCGCCGGCCGCGTCGTCGATCGTGCTGCCGAGCAACTCGAAGCTAAGCGGATCGTCGCAATGGTACAGGCTGGTGTGTCCGCCGCTGACGATCAGCCCGACGCATGGAAAAACGTCCGTCTCGGCAGCCAGACGACATGCGTAGATATGAGCCTGTAGATGGTTCACAGCGACCAGCGGTATTCCCTTGACCAGGCAGAGCGTTTTTGCAGCGACCAGCCCGACCAGCAGCGATCCGGCCAGTCCCGGCGTATTGGCCACGGCCACGGCGTCGATTTCGTCCAGCGAGAGGCCGGCCCGGTGTAGAACCTCGTCAATAACCGGCAGGATGCGCTCCAGGTGTGCTCGGGAAGCGATCTCCGGCACAACCCCCCCGAATCGGCGGTGCAATGCGTCCTGAGAGGCAACCACCGAAGCTGCCGCTTCGAGCCGATCGGTAATGATCGCCGCCGCCGTCTCGTCGCAGGTTGTCTCCAGCGTGAGGATGTTCATCAAAACAGGGGCTGGGGGCTGCGTGCTAGGGTCAGTGTCTTAGCTCCATAGCCCCACTATAGCCACCCTAGACACTGTCCCCCAGTCCCCAGCCCCCAGGATTTACCTTCCATCCTGGGATTCTTAATATGACAGCGCTAGGTGTTTTTTGCGATTTACGTCTGGAGGTTTCGCCTTT
>DAOWNK010000349.1 GCA_030642635.1 Pirellulales bacterium | reverse complement strand
CATCTCCTCTCTCCTCTCTCTTCTCTCCTCTCTCCTCTCTCTTCTGGCCCCTAGCCCCCAGCCCCCAGTCCCTTATAATACATTAGGGTCGATACAATTTGTATTGCAAAAAGGCACACACCGTGAAGCTTCAGTTTCTCGGGGCTACCAGACAAGTTACCGGCTCGCAGTATTACGTCCAATCCGACGGCGTTAAGGTTCTGATAGAGTGCGGGATGTTCCAGGAGCGGGAGTTTTTGGCCCGAAACTGGGAGCCCAGCCCGGTACAACCCAAGGATCTCGACGCGATCCTATTGACCCACGCCCATCTGGATCACTGCGGGTTGGTGCCGAAGCTGGTTCAGGAGGGATTCCGTGGGTCGATCATAACGACCGGCGCCTCGGCCGACCTGGTCGAGTTGATACTTCGCGATTCGGCCGACATTCAGGCGGAGGACGCCGCATACAAGAAGCGGCGGCATCGCAAGGAAGGCCGTCGGAGTAAGTATCCCGTCAAACCGCTCTACACATTGCGCGACGTAGAGCGGACGCTGCCGCTGTTGCACCACGCCGCTTACGAGGAGGTTGTGCGAGTAGGCGACGATCTGTCGGTGGTGTTTCACGACGCCGGCCACATACTCGGTTCTGCGATGATCGAATTGAGGCTTCGTGAGAACGGCCGGCCGCGCCGGCTGATATTCTCCGGCGACATCGGCCAGTGGGATAAACCGATCATCCGCGACCCGACCGCGACGGCCGAGGCCGACTACGTCGTGATGGAATCGACCTACGGCAACCGCGACCACCAACAACGTGTAGGCGACGTCGAATCGCAGCTTGCCGAAATAATCAACCGGACGATCGGCGAAGGCGGCAACGTGGTTGTGCCGATCTTCGCCATCGAGCGCGCCCAGGAGTTGGTCTATCACCTGAGCCGACTGCTGCGCGCCGGGCTGATTCCACCCGTGCCGGTGTTTCTGGACAGCCCGATGGCGGCAGATGTTACCGACATCTTCCGCCGGCACCGCGAGTGCTTCGACCTGGAGGCGTGGCAGTTGATAACCGCCGGCGACTCTCCGTTGAGTTTTCCGGGTCTGAAAATGGTCCGAAGCGTTTATGACTCGAAGAAGATCAA
The DNA here is from genome assembly GCA_030642635.1 of Pirellulales bacterium. Taxonomy (GTDB): domain Bacteria; phylum Planctomycetota; class Planctomycetia; order Pirellulales; family Thermoguttaceae; genus DAOWNK01. Next base: position 1,164 of record DAOWNK010000349.1, on the reverse strand, counting down.
CCGGCACAAAGGGTCGGCGATTATCATGGCGACCTCGGGCATGTGTACGGCCGGACGCATCAAGTTCCACCTGCGGCAGAACATCGGCCGGCCGGAGTGTACGATCCTATTCGCCGGTTACCAGGCCCGAGGTACGCTTGGCCGGCAGATTCTCGACGGCAACCCGGACGTTCGTATCCACGGTCGGCAGCGTCACGTCAAGGCCTGGGTGGAGCAAATACACGGCTTCTCGGGCCATGCCGACCGCGGCGGGTTGCTTCGCTGGCTCGGCTACTTCAAAAATCCGCCCCGGCGGTTGTTCCTGACTCACGGTGAAGAAGACGAGTCGCTTGCACTGCGAAAGTCGATCCGCGATGAGCTGCAATGGGACGTTACCGTGCCGGAGTATCGGCAGACGGTCGAGTTGGAATAGTATAGTATTGTGGACCAATTTCGCGGCAATCGCAAAATGGTCCGGACCAATTTGCGATGGGTGCAAAATTGGTCTTGACAAAACCGCCGTGTCGAATACACTGAACAATCATGAAAAGAATCTACGAAGCTGCACTGCGCGAACACATACGCCAATATCGGCAGATGGCGTTTCTGGCCGGGCCGCGGCAGGTCGGAAAAACCACCTCGTGCCTGAACTTTGCCAAAAATCCGGCTTACTATACCTGGGACAATCAGGCTCACCGCTTGCTCATTACCAGTGGGCCGGATGCAGTAGCAAACAATTTGCAATTACAGCAATTGCGGGAAAATGCCGTCACAGTCCTGTTCGACGAAATACACAAATATCCTAAGTGGAAAACATTCCTGAAAGGATTCTTCGATGTGTACGAGCAGAAAACAAAGATCGTCGTCACCGGCAGCTCACGACTGGACCTCTACAAACGCGGCGGCGACAGCCTGATGGGCCGCTACTTTCTCTACCGAATGCACCCGCTCTAGGTAGCCGAGTTGGTGCGCCGGCGTCTCTCGGAGAAAGAAATCGCACCGCCACGAAAACTTGACGAGACTGCACTTAATGGTCTTCTGCAATTCGGAGGGTTTCCGGAGCCTTTTCTCAAGGCAAGCACCCGGTTTGCAAACCGCTGGAGGCGGCTTCGGGAACAGCAGTTGTTCCGCGAGGACGTTCGGGACTTGACCAGGGTTCAGGAGATCGGGCAAATCCAGGTTCTT
>DAOWNK010000001.1 GCA_030642635.1 Pirellulales bacterium | reverse complement strand
TGGCCACGTAGCAAAGTTCATTTCTCAGAAAGTGCAGAAATATTAACCCATATAGAATAAAATATAGACAGTGTGATTACTCAACAGGTATATTTGGACACTTCCGTAATCGGTGGTTGTTGCGATCACGAGTGGCAGCAATGGTCGCTTGCTTTGATGCGCGATATCAAGATTGGTTTGTTCCTGCCTGTGATTTCTGATCTGACAGAGAGCGAACTGATGAACGCACCACAGGATGTGCAAGCTGTTACATACGCCCATGGAGGTCGCTCATGAAGAACTTTGACGTTTTGAAGTGGGTCCGACAACTACGGGACAGGCAGCGTCACCACCAGCAACACATGTCTGTTTAAGGAACACTAGGCCAAACCAAGACCGAAGCGGAAAGGTTTCGTGCATCGCGGACCGAAAAAGTTATGCCGTTTACTACTTCCGGCAATAAACCGTCATAAGGCCGCTTGCGGCTTAGCAATGCACTGGCACCAACGGCTGCTAAGCCGCAAGCGACCACCGGTCGCGGCTTTATGTGAGATAATGTATACTCACGGCTATGGCCAAACCGCTCCATGCCGTCGATTACCTTGCCAAACCGGAAAAGCACCCGCCGCAGCCGGTCGGCGTCGTTTTCGGCGACGAACCGTTCCTGTGCAAACAGGTGATTCTTAAAATCCGCTCGGCGGTGCTCGGCCTGCAAGACGGCGAGTTCTCGCTCTCTGAGTTCGACGGCCGGGAGGCCGTGTTGCGCGACGTGCTCGAAGAGTTGGACACCGTTGCCATGTTCGGCGACGGCCGGCGGCTGGTTGTGGTCGAAGATGCCGACCAATTCGTCACACAATATCGCTCGGAGTTGGAAGATTACGTCGGCTCGCCGAGCAACGCCGGCGTGCTGGTGCTGGAGTTGAAGTCGTTTCCCGCCAACACGCGGCTGTACAAGGCGTCGGCTTCCGCAAACGCCCTGGTGGTCGATTGCAGCGTACCGACGAAGGACACCGAGCTCGCTTCATGGATTGCCGCCAAGCTCATTCCATGGCTTACCGCCCGGGCCAAACAGACTCATCGTGTTGAGCTACCCCAAGCGGCCGCCGAAATGCTCATCGAGATGATCGGCCCTGAGTTGGGTTTGCTCGATCAAGAGTTGGCCAAGTTGGCGCTTGCGGCCGGCGACGACAAGAAAATATCGGCCGAACTGGTCGGACAATCGGTCGGCGGACGGCGTGCGAAGACCGCATGGCTGATGCTCGACGCTGCACTGGATGGCGACACGCCGGAGGCCGTGTTGCAACTTGGCCGATTGCTGGCCTCCGGCGAGGAACCGATCGGGATACTGGCCCAAGTATCATTTTCGCTCAGAAAGCTGGCCGCCGCCACCCGGCTCGCACTCCAGGCCGAGGCCGCCGGCCACGGCGTACAACTCCGCAGTGCACTCGAACAGACCGGTATCCGTCCGTTCGCACTTCAAAAGACCGAGCAACAACTCAAACGCTTAGGACGTCAACACGGAAGCAAACTATACGGTTGGCTTCTCCAGGCCGATTTGGACCTGAAGGGCGTAAGCGCATTGGCGCCACGATTGATCCTCGAACGACTCATCGTGCGTTTGAGTTGCAAAGGGTAGATTGCGGCAGTCCAGCCACCGGCAGCGGTGCTCGCCTCGGCGTGGGCTTGGCGGCAACAGGCAGTTTCAGCGTGAATGCGGTGCCTTTGCCGATGGTGCTCTGTACGCGGATTTGTCCGTGATGCGATTCGATAATATCACGGCACATCGACAGCCCCAACCCGGTGCCGCCCTTGCCGCTGGCGTCGGGGCCGTCTTTGGTAGAGTAGAAGGAATCGAATATCCGCGGCAGCTTGTCCTGTGGAATCCCACAGCCGTAGTCGCGGATCACCAGGTCGATCATGTCGTTTTCGGCGTCGTGCTGTAGCTTGATGGTCAACCGGCCTCCGCGCGGCATGGCCTGCCGGGCGTTTATCAACAGGTTCAACATCACCTGCTGTATCTGATTGCCGCTGATTAGTGCTTCTGGGATTGGTTGGAAATGTCTATCCACGGCGATCCGATACTTGTTCATCTCGCGTTCGAGCAGCAACAGAGTGTTTTCGACCAGTTTGGTCAGATCGGTTGGTTCCTGTCCGGCGGAGCGGTTCCGCGCCATGCCGAGCACGGTGTTGGTGATTTTCGCCGCCCGGTTGCCGGCCGCGAATATTTTCTCAAAGCACTTGTCCCGCGTGACGGTGTCTTTATGACGCATTCCCATCTTCGCGTAATTTATGATGGTCATCAACACATTGTTGAACTCGTGGGTGGTCGTGCCGACCAACTCACCCAGTGCGGTCAGCGTTTGCGCCTGTGCAAGCTGCTTTTTCAGCAGTTCAACTTGTTGTTGCAGGTTTGGATTTTCGCAGTTGTTACTTTCTGCCATAAATAACTTTCAACTCCGGCTGGAATGCCTGATCGTTAGAACTCCGCGCGAAACACCATTTTTACTTTCCTGCCACGTCGATGGTGTCCTCGCTGTTTTTCCTGAATCCCGTGTCTTAACTCCTTGCAGGAAAAGAAGTTAGTCGCATTTTCCGTATCGTCGAACTCGGCTGGGCAACTGTAAGCTAATAGGGTAAGCTGTCGGCTTTCAGTAGGCCGGGTTGGAAACCCGGCAATGGTTTGCCGCAATGTCGTCCAATTTGCCGGGTCACGACCCGGCCTACTGAAAGCTAATAGGAGATTTGGGGAAGCTGGGATGCACACGGTAGAACTGTTGGACCATGCGCTCGATCTGGCCGCGCGGCTGGGGTACCAGGTTCGTCAAGAATGGCTTGGTGGTGTCGGCGGCGGCGGATGCGAAGTGCTGGGCCGGAAGATTATCTTCCTCGATCTGGCACTCGGCCCGATGGATCAACTCGATCAGGTTCTGGAGACGTTGCGCCGCGAGGTAGATGCCGCCGTGTTGCCCATGCCGGACCAGTTACGCAAGCTGCTTGTGATGCGGAAGAGTGCGTAGTTTATAACTCTAACTCGCGACGGACTTGTTCGTAGGGAATCCGCTGGTCCGACTCGGCTAACGCCTTTTCGGCTTCTTCTGCGTCAATTCGATTTTCCTGCTCTTCCAACAAATATAACCCCTGCATCTCAATGAATTTCTCCACTGCGCGGGGGGTTTGATAGCGAATACTCAGCCCGGCGGGCACGCGGCGGCGGATATCCGTGCTGCTGATGCCGATCTGAAGCATCTCGACCCGGCCACGGCGAATCTGCTCGACCTGCTCCGATGAGGTGATTTCCGCCAGGCAGCCGAAGTCCGGCTCGGGCAACCCGGAACGGCAAACTACGATTGGAATAGCCGACTCGCACACCCGCTCCGGCTCACGCCAGTTTGGCAGATCGTTGAGCATGTCGGCACCCAGCAGAAAAAACAGCTCTCGACTTGGGTCTTCTTTGCAAAAATGAGCCAGCGTGTCGGCCGTGTAATTGACCCCGCCGCGGTCGATCTCGTATCGGCAGACCGAAAACGCCGAATGTCCGGCAACGGCCAACTCGAGCATTTCAATTCTGACCTCGGCGGGCGTCAGGTCGTGATTTTGCTTGTGCGGCGGCACCGCGGCCGGCAGAAACCACACCTCGTCCAGCCGGCACTGCTGGCGGCAACACTCGGCCAGCAGCAGGTGTCCGTAGTGCACCGGGTCGAAAGTTCCGCCGAAGATGCCTAATCGCATTGTTTTGCCATGTCTTGAAAATGTGTGTTGTCGATGGGATATTCTACCATATTAAGCCATGCCCGAACAGCAAAACCTCTTCAACACCGAGCCGGAACCCTGGGACGAGGACGACCAGGCCGAGCAATTCGTCGCCACGGTGGTTTTGCTCGACGGGCCGGAATTGCAGTTCGACTACGCCGTGCCCGATGAATTACGCGACCGGATTGAGCCGGGCTGTCGGGTGCGGGTGCCGCTTGGCAGAAACGACCGGCTGCGAACCGGCTATTGTGTCCGGCTGGAAAGCAAGGCGTCCGGTCCCAGGCGACTCAAACCGGTCGGCGAACTGATCGACCGTCGCAGCCTGCTCTCGCCCGCCATGCTGCGGCTTACTCGATGGATTGCGGACCGCTACCTGTGCGGATGGTCTACGGTGTTGGAGACGGTCCTGCCGGCCGGGGTGCGCGTAAAGGCCGGCACGCGGCTGACGACGCTTTTAAGCATCAACCCCGAGGCGGCCGAACGACTCCTCGAGTTAAAACTGCCAGAGAAGCAGGCCGTAGTTATGAAGGTGCTGGCTGCGTTCGATCGTCCGTTCACACCCGGCGAGCTGGCTCGGGCTGCAAAGTGCACACAGGGGCCGATCACCTCGCTACGCCGCAAAGGGCTGATCCGTTCACAGACCGGTCGGGTGCAAAATATCCGCCATGAAATCAGCGAGCCGCGGGGTTTATCCCCGCGCCAAGCTTTGCCCCAGGATAAACCTGGGGGCTCGCCGGTAAAATACTTGAAGCTGAACCCCGACCAACAACGCGCCCTTGATGCCGTACTTACTGCGTTGAATTCACGAGAGCACAAAACCGTACTGATCCACGGCGTGACTGGCAGCGGCAAAACCGAGGTTTACATGCAGGCAATCCGCGAGGTGGTCCGTTTCGGCCGCCAGGCGATCGTGTTGGTTCCGGAGATCAGCCTGACCCCTCAAACGGTCGAGCGGTTCCGATCTCGGTTCGGCGAGATAGCGGTGCTGCACAGCCACTTAACCGACGCCGAGCGGCATTGGCACTGGCAGCGAATCGTCGAGGGCGAGGTTTCGGTGGTGGTCGGCGCCCGCAGCGCGATATTCGCCCCGACGCCGGACCTCGGGCTGATCGTGCTGGACGAGGAACACGAGTCGTCGTTCAAGCAATCGACCGCCCCACGATACCACGCCCGGGACGTGGCCATCGCCAGAGCGAGTGCAGAAGACGTGCCGTTGGTGCTCGGCTCGGCCACGCCGTCGCTTGAGAGTTGGCACCGTGCCAAGACCGGCGAGTACACGTTGGTCGAGATGCCGCGTCGCGTGTTGAATCGCCCCATGCCGCACGTCGGAACGATCGACCTGCGCGTGGGTAAATCCGGCCACTCGTCGCACGGGGCAATCAGCCGGCAGTTGCACACGGCGATTGTCGCTGCGCTTGACGGCGGCGGGCAGGTGATACTGCTTTTGAATCGCCGTGGGTTCGCTACCCACATCCAGTGTCCGGCATGTGGGCACGTGATGCGTTGCCCGGAGTGCGACATCGCGCTGACGCACCATCGTACCGAGGAGATCGCCTTGTGCCACTACTGCGACTACGAGGTGCCGGCGCCTACGGCGTGTCCACAGTGCGATTTTACCGGCATCCGTTACGGTGGGCTTGGCACACAGCGGTTGGAGTCGGAGGTGCGTCGCCGATTTCCGGGCGCAAACTGCCTGCGGATGGATACCGACACGATGCAGGGCCGTGACGCCCACGGTCGGGCGTTGGCTGCGTTTCGCTCCGGCGAGGTGAAAATTCTGCTGGGTACGCAGATGATCGCCAAGGGGTTGGACTTTCCGAACGTCACGCTGGTCGGTGTGATCAACGCCGACACGGCGCTGCATCTGCCCGACTTCCGTGCGGCCGAGCGGACGTTTCACTTAATTACCCAAGTGGCCGGCCGAACCGGACGCGGCGAGAAGGGCGGCCGGGTGCTCGTGCAGACGTACAGCCCCGATCATCCGGCCGTCCACGCGGCGACCCGACACGACTACGCAGCGTTTGCCGCCGGCGAGTTGCCGATCCGCAAGATGCTGCGCTATCCGCCGTTTGCCGCGATGGTTCGGTTGGTAATACGCGGTCCGGTGGAGTCGACGACCGCCGAGTTCGCCGATGAACTCTCAAAGCGATTGGACATTGCGCTGAAGCAACAGAAAGCAGCCGCCCGTGTCCTCGGCCCGGCCCCGGCCCCGTTTGCCCGACTGCGAGGCAAATATCGTTTTCAGATACAGTTGCAGGGCCACGACGGCGAGCGGCTCCGCGCGGCGGTGCGCCAGGCCACGGCCGACTTGAAACCGCCGGAAGACGTGCAGTGGATCGTCGATGTGGACCCGCTGGATATGATGTAGTCGCTCTGGCGTCGCTGCCGCAATTGACGTAAAATGCGCCCATGTCTTATCAGTCGATCAAGCGAGTGTTAGGCGAGACGAGCCTGGAGCGGAAGTGCCGGTTCCTGTTCGGCGGATGTCTGTTTGTATTGATTACCGCCAGCTTTTGGTGGTACGGCAGCCAGACGGAGAAGTTGGTCAACCGCCAGAATCGTATAATGGGCCGGCTGCTGGTCGATCGTGTACTGTACATCACACACTGGAAAAATCTTGAGACCAACGAGAATTTTCTACCGTTAGTACAGGAATTGACCGAGCGGCTCAGCAAGGAACAGTACAAGTGGCGATTCCTTCGGCCGGCGGCCACCGACGGCGTCGGCGCGCCGAGCGACGACTTCGAATGGGACGTCGTAGATAAGTTTACCCAAGTCCAGGTCGAACGACCTGCCGATTCGGACGGACCATGGTTCTTCGAACGCCTCGTGCCGTCCAGCAACGAGTACCAGTACTATCAGCCGATCTACGCCGAGGCCTCCTCCTGTGTAGTGTGCCATAACGCGATGCTTTCGGGCGCCTCGCCCGACGGTGGACTGACCCTTAGCGGCAGCGGCATGACCGGCGCCGCTCCGTTGGCCGAGGGCGACCTGATGGGCATTGTCAAGGTGATCATCCCGAACGGACCTACACAAAAAACGCTGAATTTGAACCGTGCCATGCTGCTGGCCACTGCCATCGTCACGATGTTTTTGGCGATGGTCGCCTCGTACGTAATCGTTCGGTACGTGATCGTCAAGCCGCTGCGGCACCTGCGCGAGGTGAGCATAGCGATCAGCCGCGGCGACATCTCGCAGCGGGCGGATATCCACACCGGAGACGAGTTCGAGTCGCTCGCGGTGGCGTTCAACCGCATGTTGCGGCACCTTGTCACCATCCAGGACGAACTCCGTGAAGTCAACGTCGACCTGGACGGCAAGGTGGACGAACTGGCGCAGGTGAACATGCGGCTGTACGAGATGAACACCATCAAAAGCGACTTCCTGGCCACCATGAGCCACGAGTTGCGCACACCGCTTAACAGCATACTGGGTTTCAGCGACGTGCTCGTGGCGATCGACTCGCTGGACGAGAAGCAGAAGCGATACGTCGAGAACATTCGAACTTCCGGCAGGATGCTGCTGGAGATGATCAACGACATCCTCGACCTGGCGAAGATCGAGAGCGGCAAGATGGACACGCGGCTGGCCGATTTCCACATCGGCCAGGTCGTACATGCCCAGTGCGACATGGCGCGTCCGCTGGTGGAAAAGAAGAACATCGACCTGAACGCCCGAATTCAAAGCGACCTGCCGGCGATGCACCAGGACCAGGCCCGAGTGCAGCAGATACTGAACAACCTGCTTTCTAACGCGGTGAAGTTCACCCCGGAAGGCGGCCGAATTACCGTCGACGCCCGAAGCGACGCGACCGGGTTTCTTGTAATGCAAGTCAGCGACACGGGCGTGGGCATAGCAGAGGAAGACCGACAGTCGATCTTCGAGAAGTTTCGGCAGGGTCGCACGGGCGTGCCCAGCGGAGACGCCATGACCCGAGAATATTCCGGCACCGGGTTGGGGCTGTCGATTGTCAAGGAGTTGTGCAAGTTGCTCGGCGGCGAGGTATCGCTCGAAAGCGAACTAGGCAGCGGCAGCACGTTCACGGTCCGCCTGCCGTGGATGCTCCAGGAACAACCTCGGTTGGATTCGGCGCTGGTCGAAGAGCTAGAGGAATTCACCAGGCCGCGATATGCTTTACCGCATGAGCACATTGTAGCCGAGTCGCCATAAATAATTCAGTTTAGCCGCCTAGCTCGCTCGGCGCGTAGCGATTGGCAAATGCACGGAGCTATGTTCACCCCGGAAGTCCAACTTTTCACCGACGGCGGTTGCAGCGGCAACCCCGGCCCCGGCGGCTGGGCGTTCGTGCTGCGGCACGTCGCCTCGGGCAAGGAGAAGGAAGGGGTCGGCGCCGAGCGAGAAACCACCAACAATCGCATGGAGATGACCGCCGTGGTGCGCGGCCTGGAGTCGCTCAATCGCCCCACACACGTCGAATTGATCACCGACAGCGTCTACGTCGGCAAGGGCATCACCGAGTGGCTGCCGAAGTGGAAAGCCAACGGATGGCGACGCCGCGAGAAGGGACGTTGGGCCGAAGTGAAAAACGAGGACCTTTGGCGGCGGCTCGACGAGTTGCTCGGCCGGCACTGCGTCGAGTTCACACACGTTCGCGGCCACAGCGGACACCCGGAAAACGAGCGCTGCGATACCCTGGCGGTGGCGGCGTATCAAAAGTATTTGTAGCGGTCAGTTGTCATTTCTTAGGTATGCCGTATAGATAATGATCGTGGTTGCGTGCCGCATCTAGTGGCAATCCAACGGCCTTCCCAGCGTACTTCAGCAGCTTCCGGCCGAGCGTCTGTCTGCTGTTGTCCAGCACCGGCTCTTCCGGCTCACCGGCGGGAAGTTCAACCTGCACGGCAAGTCCCTCCGGCAACGTCACCGTATCGTCCAATACGACCACGCCATTCTTCACATGACCGCGACAAATCATGACTGCCTCCTCATTCAATTCACCCACTACATATTATAGCACGTTCCCACCTGCATGTAAACGGGCGGCCAAGCCGCCGTACCGGCGGCCGCTAAACATCAGCATCCGCTTACTTCTTTCATGCTAGGCCGCAAGCGGCTACAATGGTCGGCATGGATTCACGCGAAAAATCGTCCGCCGAAGTGCTCGCCACGCCGGTGCAATTCCTCAAAGGGGTCGGGCCGCATCGGACGGAAGTCGTTGGACGGCTCGGACTTAGCACCGCCGGCGAGGTGCTGTTCTTCTTCCCTCGCGATTATCAGGACATGACCGACCGGCGCGAAGTGACCGACCTGGAAGAAGGCTCCCTGCAAAGCGTCTGCGGTGTGGTCGAGGAAATCGACCTGCGCACGACCGGCCCGGGCCGCTGCATCTTGGGCGTGCTCGTGCGATGCCGAACCGGACACGTCCGTGCGGTGTGGTTCAACCAGCCGTTCATGCGAGAAAAGTTCAGCAACGGCCAGCGAGTGATGCTCTCGGGCAAGCCGAAATACGAGGGGCTGGTCTGGCAGATGGCGCACCCGCGAGTGGAAACACTCGCCGAAGACGAACAGGAACCGACCGGCGAAATCCTGCCGGTTTATCCACTCACCGAGGGATTGCAACAGTGGCAGATGCGTAAAATCGTCCGCGCCGCACTCGAGACGTACACCGATCTGCTGGAGGAGGTCTTTCCGGCAGAATATCTTGAGGCACACGACCTCTGGCCGCTGCGTCGCGCGCTGCCGGAGGTGCATTTCCCAAGCGATCACGAGAGCCTTGAAAAGGCGAGGCGGCGGCTGGTTTATCAGGAGCTTTTCATATTGCAGCTCGCCTTGGCCGTAAAGCGACATCGGCAACACGACGAGCACCGCGCACCGGTGTTGGAGGCCACTGCACTGATCGACGCCCGAATACGACGGCTGTTCCCGTTCGAGTTGACCGCCGGCCAGCAGCAGGCGATCGACGAGATCGCCGCAGACATGGGCGGCCCGATGCCGATGAACCGTCTGCTGCAAGGCGACGTGGGCAGCGGCAAGACGGTGGTGGCGGTCTATGCGATGCTCCTGGCGGTCGCACACGGCTACCAGGCGGCGATGATGGCCCCTACCGAGGTGCTTGCCCGGCAGCACGCCCAAACGCTCGAAAAGCTGCTGGCCGCCGGCAAGGTGCGCCGTGCGCAGCTTACCGGTGGACTCCCGCCGAAACAGCGCAGCGCGGTCCTCGAACAAATTGCCGCCGGACAGGTCGATCTGGTCGTCGGCACCCAGGCGATCATCCAAGACGACGTGTCGTTTGCAAAACTCGGCCTGGTAGTGATCGACGAGCAGCACAAGTTCGGGGTGCGACAGCGTGCAACGCTCAAACAGGCCGGGCCGTATCCGCACTACCTGGTAATGACCGCAACGCCCATACCACGGACGGTTACCATGACGCTGTTCGGCGACCTGGACATCTCGACCTTGCGAGACAGTCCGCCGGGCCGGCAAAAGGTAAACACCTATCTTGCCGGCGAGGACAAGCGCGGGCAGTGGTGGGAGTTCTTCCGCAAAAAGCTCACCGAAGGCCGACAAGGTTACGTAGTCACGCCGCTGGTCGAGGAGTCTGACCACTCGGCGGCGGCCAACCTGGAGGAGACTTACGAATCGTTGGCCAACGGCGAACTTGAGGCATTTCGCCTGGGCCTGATCCACGGCCGGATGAGCACAGAGGAAAAGGACGCCGTGATGGACGAGTTCCGCTGCGGCGAGATTCAAGTGCTGGTCTGCACGTCGGTAGTCGAGGTGGGCCTGGACGTTCCCAACGCCACGCTTATGACGATCGAGGACGGCCATTGGTTCGGCCTTGCCCAGTTGCACCAGTTGCGAGGCCGGATCAGCCGCGGCAGTTTTCCGGGTTTCTGCTGCGTGTTTGCCGAAGCGACCGGCGAGGAATCGGCCGAGCGGCTCCGTGCGTTCACGTCTACCACCGACGGGTTCGAGTTGGCGGAGACCGACTTTGCGCTGCGCGGCCCCGGCGATCTGTTCGGCACCCGGCAGCACGGCTTGCCGCCGCTTATGATCGCCGATCTTAGGCGTGATACGGAATTGCTGAACGAGGCCCGCCGCGACGCGCAAACGTTGGTAATCGCCGACCCCGGGCTGTCAAAACCCGATCACGCCAGGCTGCGGCGCATGATGATGGTCCGCTACGGCAAGGCGTTAGAGCTTGGTGATGTGGGGTAAAAGTAAAATTTTCGTAACATTTCAGCCCAGTGGTCCCAAAACTCATGGGAAGGGGGAACACGGTAATACCGTTTAGCCGCCGCGTCCTCGCGGCGTGCGTTTCCGGAGCCAGGGACCGGCGCATCGAATCGCTCCCACGCAGTTCACCTGCGTGGTGGCGAGTCCAGTAGGTCAGGCTGTGCCTGACACAACGGGCTGACTGACTTTTCCTTGTTGACAAGCACGGCCGACGGTGATACAATGTATATATGATGTGTTACCATCATGGGAATCACAAAATGATCAAAAACCTGACCAAACACGGCAACAGCATGGCTTTAGTGATCGACAAGCCGGTGCTTGAACTGTTGAATATCAGCCCGGAAACACCTCTGGATATTTCCACCGACGGGCAGGTGTTGATCATCTCGCCGGTTCGAGACGCCAAGCGGAAGGCCAAATTCAAGGCGGCTATGGAAAAGACCAACCGCAAGTACGGTCGCGTACTGAAGAGATTGGCCGAGTAGTATGCCCTAGATGCGGCAGTGTCGGGATCGAGCGGCAGGATAGATCGAGCGACTGCCAGCGCCTTCTTTGCTCGATTCCAAAAACCGTCGGCCGGTTCGTTCACACCAGCACCCCTTCCCGCTTAGCTTCACGATACAGTGGAAATTTCTGCGACTCGTAATGCTCCTTTCGCCTTAAATGCTTTGCTTAATGGCGATTCAAATTAAGCAAATTACCGCTTCCTGCAACCAAACTTCTCTCGCATCTCACGGACCCACGGCGACTGGCCGGCCATTGTCGTCCTACGATCCGCGCAGAAAAATGTCAATGTTATTGTAACGGCTTAACCGCACCGATCGCACGCCGGCAGCAGCGTGCGGCGAATCCGCGGGCTCCCGCCCTCGGCTATCAATACACAAAAGCAGATTGAATTTCGGTCACTAATCCCTAATCCCCAATCCCTAATCCCTATCACCCTATACCAACCCCCAGCGCTTGCGCAAAAACCACTCAACACCCAACAGCCCGACTACCAGCAAAAACAACGGCCACGTGTCGTAGAACGTTTGTTTGGTCTCCTGCTCGATCTCGAGGTGCTCGGTTTGCGTGGCGAGTTGATTGACAAGTTCTTCGAGCCGTTCGGCCGCGAACGACTCTCCGCCGGTCATTGCGGCAAGGCCCTCCAGCGAAGCGGTGTCGGCCGCCGCGTTGTCCAGTTCGAGGTCTTGCTGGAAGACGAGGAACCGTGCCCGGGCGGAGCCGAGTGCCTCGCCGTTACGCGTGGCCGTCACCTCGATAGCGTAATCGCCGGCCGAGTGCGTATTGCGCAAAGAGCCGGCCATCCGATCGCCCTGAAGCGCCAGCCGCAGCGGTCGGCGTGTGCCGTCCGGCAGCACCGCCTCGGCTTTGTATTGGGCGTCGGCCACCGGGGTGCCGTCGGCCGACCGGGCGCCTGTGGTAAACTCCACCCGCTCCATCGGTGCGAAGCGTCGCTTGGGCACGTGTACCCAAACCGCGCCCTCGGCCGACTGGTCCTTGCGGGCCAGCCACAAGATCACCTGTCGCCAGAACCGCTTGTGGGCGGATTCATGCCCGCGCATCGGCCAGCGCCAGGTCGAGTCGACGGCCAGCGCCATTACCCGACCGTTGCCGTAGTTGCCGGCCACTAGCAGCGGCACATTACTGCCGGCGGTGGCCAGCACGATCGCACCGGGCGAGATGCCGCGGAACCGGTTGGCGCCCTCAAGCGGCGGCAGGGCAGACCACATCGCAAGGTTCTCTTCTCGAGAGCCGGCCAACATCAACGCAAAGTGCATCAGCCCGAACTGTGTGGGACGCATACTCAGCGGACCGTCGTGGTGCAGGTCTTTGCGGATCGGCTCGCCGGGCGGCTGACGCTCGAACCGGTTCATCTCGACCGGCAGCACGTCGGCCAGCGGCGTGGCGGCGTATCCGCCGGGGCCGAAACTGTGGAACCCGCCGAGCATCATCAGCCCCGCGCCCCGATTTACAGCTTCAGCAAGGTTTTTTAGCTCATCGCCGCTAAAAGCGGTCGAGTCCAGGTCGCCGAGTATATACACCTCGTACCGGCCAGGCTTGAATCGTTCGGCAAAATCGCCCGGCCTGGTCTCGGGCCGGGCAGGGTCCAGCCGGATGTAATCGACGTGGATATCCGGCGAGGCGTCAAGCTCGCGGCGGATGAACTTCTGCTCCACTCGCAACGCACCTTCCAGGTACAGCACGTTCAGCCCGCCGCCTAGCACCTCGACGAACGTGCTAAGAGAGTTGTTCGTGGTGACCAGTTCGCCGGGCTGCTCGACCGCCTCGAGCGTTAGCTTATACTGGCCGGGTGTCTGCGGTGCGTAGCTGAGGCTGATCGGCAGTAGTTGGTCGTCGGCCGTTACGCTGAGCGTTTGCTGATCGACCTGTTCCATTTTGCCGGGCGAGGTTTCAAACAGCATACGCACTGGAATCTCGCGGTTGACAAACCCGTCGACGCGGACCTGTCCGGCAACGGTCAAGTTGTTTTTGACGAATACGCCCCGCGCCGCCAGCAGTTCCTTAACCGCAACGTCCTTTGCCTGGCCCAGCCCGCGAGATTGACCAATCGGAAACGTGAACAGCGGACAGCCGAGGTGTTTCAGCCTCCCGGCGGCCGTCTGCGGCGGCAGATCGCGTGGGGCGTAGGCACGTTGTGCACCGTCGCTTAACAGTATCACGCCCAACAGTCGTTTGCCGGCCTGGCGCCGCAGCACCTCTTCCAGTGCAAAGCCGATGGCGGTCTGACGGCCTTCCGGTTGCTCCGGCAGTTGAATCTTCCCGCCGTCGAGCCGGGTGGGATGTATCTGGGAGTCGAACGTATACACCTTCAACTCGAACTGCTCGGCCAGATTGTCAAACGCTTCGCCCGCCGCGGCGACCGCATGACGCAGCGACTCCCAGCGGGTTCGGCCGGCCACCGCGTCGGGCACCGACATGCTGCGAGACTGGTCGGTCAGCACAATGAGCGTTGCCGATTGCCTGTTCCGCTCGGTGTAGACGAGCGTCGGCCGGAGCATGGCCAAGATAATCAGCACTACCACACCGATCCTGAGCGTGCAGAGCACCGCCAGGCGTTTTCTGCCGATTTGTCCTCGCCCGGGCACAAGCAGCAATAATCCCAGCAACACCAGCGCAGCGGCAACTACCAGCAGGTAACTGTTGCAGACCGGGTAAAATGAAAATCGGGTCATTATGTGCTAAGCCGCAAGCGGCTATTATTTCCTGTTGCGGAAAGTGATTGATGATGGGTGCCATGCCCACGCTTGCGTGGGCATGTCCCGCTTTTCCCAGTGTTTCCGAACATGCCCACACAAGCGTGGGCATGGCACCCGACTTTCCTAATTATTTCTTGTAAAATTGGTTCGCTACAACGTGTTCCAATGCCAATATCATGGCGACCATAAGGATCAACATTCCGAACAGCTCTCGTCCGACCCGGCCCGTGCTCACGTCGCGTTCGAGCTGGCTGCGTGTTCGAGCGATACGGTAGCTCGACTGCCCGAGCACCTTTGCCAATTCTGTCTTGTCGGTGCGCTGCATTTCGGTCTGCTCGGGTGCGAGATTCACACTAAACCCGCGGTCTACGCCCGAGGCGCGTCCACCGGCCTGAACTCGGTAGTTGCCCGCCCGGTCGGTCGAAGTTATCACCAACACGTGCCGCTTCAGATCGGCCGAGAGCGGGAACTTCAGCCCGTCCGGGGTGCTTAGTAAATAGTTGCGACGTTGACTGTCTGCATCGAGTTTCAACACGGCCGTCTGCCCGGCGAAATAGTTCAACTGCTCGTCGCTGCTGCCGACCAGGTACGACATCATTTGGTTGACCAATATGACAAACGGCCACGACTCGCCGGCCGGCAGCAGGTTCCACGGCTTGCGGTTCACATCGTCGGATATCGGCGTGGTCATCGTCAGCACTCGTCCGGCGCCCAGCGACCGCTCCAACATCGCCGGCCGACCGTCGCTGAACGAGACAATCGTGCCGGTGGGTTTTTCCAGTTCCCAGTATCGAAACACGGGAAAACCCAACCAGGGCACCTCGCTGCCGACCGAGCGAAACGCAGATAGGACCGTGTGCTGATAATCGCGCGGGGCCAGGTACAGATCGCCGGACGGGCGGCGTGCCTGACGTAAGAGTTTACCGGGCAGCAATTCCTGTGCCTGCGGCGAGTTGAACGATTTGATCTTTGCGGCATTGCGGCCCAGGAAGATCGCCACACCACCGCCGTCGGAGGCGAAGTCGCCCAGCTTCCGCCACACAGCCGCTCTAAGCGGCGTTGGGTTCAACAAACACACAGCCGAATAACCGGCGAGCGATCTGTCCGGCAGTTCGTCCAGTTTGATGATACTACAATCGAACCGTGCCTGGCCACGCCGGCGAAATCCCGCCGGCGCCAACGCTTCGGTCAGGAACAACGCGTGGCGCTGGGCCGGCTTCGGCGCTGCGACCAAGACTCGCCATGCCTGCCGGACATCAACCGTAAAATACCGCACGTCGTCCGCCTCAAGGCCGTCGGCGCCGACGATCCGCACAAAACCCTGGTGTACGCCGATCCCAAGCGAGCCGATGCGGAAATCGACCTGCCGCGATTCGCCCGGGCCGAGCGTGTAGCTGTCCTCGCTGCGCTTCTGCTCGGTTCCCTTGTCGTCTTGCAGATACATCTCGACCGTACGCGTGCCCTCCGGCCCGGTGCGGTGAAGCTCCGTGGCGACCGACAGCGGGCTGCCCTTGGAGAGCACCCCTCCGGAAAGCCGCAACTCGCCCAGGGCGTAGTTGGTCGGATCCTCCACACCCACGTCGATTAAGTAAATTCCTGCGCCCGGCACGGCGGCCAACAGGTCTCGCAATGCGTCGGCCGAGCCGACCGGCCATGCAGCCCGGGCAAGGTCGGTAAAGACGTAGACCTCCTTTCGGGCAAGGTTGCTCTGGTCGAGCAGTCGGAGTGCGCCTTCCAGGGCCACCGTAAGCGGCTGTGAATTGGCCACCGGCAGCAGCCGCTTGATACGTTCGGCGGCCGCCGAGCGATCTACCTGGAACGCGGTGGCGGCGGCAAGCCGGGTGTCCAGCACGGCGATATCGCTATGAGGTGGAAGCTGGGCAATGAGCCACTTGCCCAGCTTTTGTGCCGCCTGAAGCCGGGTTTCGTTGTTGTGGCGATATTCCATGCGCGGCGCCGCGTCGAATACCATCGCCGCCGCAACCGGCGCTTCTTGGCTTCCAAGCACTCCGCCGAGCTTCATGCTGGGCCTGGCAAGCGCCGCCGCCAGCAACGCGATCGCACAACATCGCAGTAACAGCAGCAGCAGGTGCCGCAGCCGCATCCTGCGCCGGTTCGCATCGTGTTGATTCTTGACAAACCTAAGCGCCGGGAACTCCATCAGCCGCGGTCGGCGGCGCATAATCAGGTGCAACACGATCGGCAACGCGACCAGTGCAGTTCCGGCCAGCAGTGAGAAGTTTACGAACGTCATCGTTTAACTTTTTTCTCATATTACCCACGCGACGAACGCCGGGCCAAGTACTCCGTCAACGCCTTGTCGAACTGCATACTGGTGTCCAGCGGTACGTAGTCGATGCCGGCCTGAAAACACTCGCGGCGATAGGTCTCGCGGAACCGTCCGATCTCGGCCAGGTAGTCGCTGCGGAATCCGTCGGCGTCCAGGGTAAGCCGCTGGTTGTTTTCCGGATCCTCCAATTCCACCATGCCGCCGAACGGGAACTCCACCTCCGCCTCGTCTAGTACGTGGAACAGAATTATGTCGTGGCCGGCGTGTCGCAAACGGTACAACGCATCGAGCACCGGCTCCGGCTCGGCCAGCAGATCGGAGAAGATCATTATCAGGCTGGCGTGTCGCAGCATAGCCGACAGTTGCACCAGGCTGTTGGCGATGTCGGTTTCGCCCTGCGGACGCAACTTGGCCAGAAGCGACAGCACGTCGCCGAGTTGTTTCCGCCGCGACTTCGGCGCGAGGCTGTTGCGTATCTTCCGGTCGAACGTCAGCAGCCCGACCGGGTCTTGCTGGTGGATCATCAGGTAGCACAGCGCGGCTGCCAGGCAAATCGAGTAGTCGAACTTCGTCAGCTCCTGCCGATACGTATAGCCCATCGAACGGCTCAAGTCCATCGCAAGGTATCCGGTGATGGTCGTCTCGGCCTCGAATTTTTTTATGTAGTATTTGTCGGTCTTGGCGTAGACCAGCCAGTCGATATCTTTCGGATCGTCGCCGGGCGTGTATTTGCGATGCTCGCTGAACTCGACCGAGAACCCATGAAACGGGCTGGCGTGCAAGCCTTGCAAAAACCCCTTCACGATGAACTGTGCGCGAAGGTCAAGCCGTTTGATTTGGTTGATTACTTCCGGCTTGAGATATTTTTCGGCAGTGGACATAAGCGTTGCCATTTTACGGCTGATTTGAAATCGTACGTCATTGTTGCTGAAGATTCAAGTGGTGTAGCGGCCGGGCTTGCCCGGCGAGGTAGTAATGGAGATGCACCGGGCAAGCCCGGCCGCTACACGTCTATCCACTGCCCACTAACTCGGATAAACTGACCTTATGAAACTCATCCTGTTGGGCACGACCGGGTACCATCCGAACGAGCGTCGGCATACGCCCTGCTTGCTGATTCCCGAGTGCGGCGTTATGCTCGACGCCGGTACGGCCATGTTTCGGGCGGCACGTTACCTACAGCGGCCCGATCTGGATATATTCCTGACCCACGCGCATCTGGATCACTCCGTCGGGCTGACGTACCTGTTCAACGTAATGCGTGGGCATCGGCTGGATCGTGTAACCGTGCACGGATCGGCCAAGCATTTGGCTGCCATCGACGAACACCTGTTCTCGGAATACCTCTTCCCGAAGAACCCGCCGTACGAGTCCCGACTGCTTGCCGATGTGACCGCGCTGCCGCAGGGCGGCCGGCTTACGCACTTTCCGCTTCGGCATCAGGGCGACTCGCTCGGCTTTCGGTTGGATTGGCCGGGGTGTTCCATGGCATACGTTACCGACACAACCGCCTCGGCAGACGCCGATTACATCGAAAAGATAGCCGGCGTCGACCTGCTGGTGCACGAGTGTTACTTTCCCGACGCCGGGGCGGACTGGGCGAAAAAGACCTGCCACAGTTGCACCACGCCGGTAGCCGAGGTGGCCCGGCTGGCCGGAGTCGGCCGGCTGGTGCTGGTGCACATAAATCCGCTCTCGACCGAAGACGACCCGATCGAGCTGGAAGTCGCCCGGTCGATCTTCCCGGCAACGGAAATTGGAGAGGACTTGATGGAAATAGATATTGTTTAGCCACAATACAAAAAGGACCGAACATGCCGTCAGATTCCGTTTTCGATACGATTTCTCGCCTTAGGATAGTGCCGGTCGTTGCGATCGACTCGGCCGAGGCCGCACTGCCGCTTGCCGACGCGTTGCTTGCCGGCGGGCTGCCGGTAGTGGAAATAACGTTCCGCACCGCAGCAGCGGCGGAGGCAATCGAGAAGATATCAAGCAAACGGCCGGAGATTCTGGTCGGGGCCGGTACGGTGCTGACGACCGAGAACCTCGAAGCGGCCCGGGACTGCGGCGCGAAGTTCGGCGTGGCGCCGGGCTTGAATCCGGAAATCGTTGCCTGCGCCAACGAGAACGGATTGCCGTTCGTGCCCGGCGTGGCCACCGCAAGCGATATTGAGTGTGCACTGTCGCTGGGGTGCACGATGCTAAAATTCTTTCCGTCCGAGGCGTTGGGAGGGGTTGCAATGATCAATGCGCTGGCCGCGCCGTACGGACATACCGGCGTGCGGTTCATGCCAACCGGCGGGATAAACGCCGGCAATCTGGAGTCGTACTTGGCGGTTGAAGCCGTAGCAGCGGTCGGCGGCACATGGATTGCCAAGCAAAACGACATGGCAGCGGGCAAATGGCGGGAGATTAGCAACCGTTGCCGCGCCGCCGTTGATATGGTGGGTAGTGGCTAGTGAGGTTTGTTTAGCCGCCGCGTCTACGCGGCGAATTGCCCGGTGTGGACGCCGGGGCTAAACCCCGATCGCAAAGATCGCATCGCATTGACATAAGCCCCGCTTATGATAAGATGCGATTATGAACATAGACACAATTCGCATATTTTGTGATGTTGTGCAGCATCAGTCATTTTCCAGGGGGGCTACGGTCAACGACGTCAGCCAGTCGGCGGCGACCCAGTCGGTACACCGTGTGGAGCGGCACTTCGGCGTGCAGCTTATCGACCGCAGCAAACGCCCGTTTGTATTGACTCCCGAGGGTCGGACGTGTTACGAGGGTTTCCGCGAGGTGCTTGATCTGTACGATGCGGTGGAAGCCCGGGTCAGGTCGCTTAGGCAGGAGATCGGCGGGTTGGTTCGTGTGGCGGCCATCTATTCGATAGGGCTGCACGAGATGGCCCGGTGCATGCAGGACTTCATGCGAAAGTATCCGAAGACGAAGGTTCGGTTGGAGTACTTACGTCCGAACAAGGTGTACGATGCGGTGCTCAATGCCGAGGTGGATTTGGGGGTTGTATCCTACCCGGCCACTACGCCGGACTTGGGTGTCATACCGTTGCGATCCGAAAAGATGGTGATGGTTTGCCATCCGGAGCACGTCTTGGCACGGCAGACGGCCGTTACGGCCGAGCACCTACAGGGCGAGGACTTCATCGGTTTCGACCGCAACCTGAACATCCGCAAGGAGATCGACCGATACCTTCGGCAGCGTTCGGTGCATGTTCAGGTAGTGATGGAGTTCGACAACATCGAAACGATCAAGCAGGCGATCGGAATCGGGGCCGGCGTGAGCATACTGCCGGAGCCGACAGTCCGCGAGGAAACGAAAAACGAATTGCTCTCCGCCGTCCGGCTGATTGCACCGGAGCTGCACCGCCCGATCGGGATAATACACCGAGAGCGTAAGGTGTTTGCACCGACGGTGGGCAAGTTCATTGAGTTGCTGCAAGAGATAGGGGCTGGGGAGTAGGGGCCAGGGGCTAGGGACTGGGGGCTGGGGCTAGTGGGCAATACCGTTGAGTCAAAGGACAGAATCAGTGGCACCGGCGTCCCGCCGGTGTGACGTAACTCGAAGTAATACATATACTTGTGCACCACCGGCGGGACGCCGGTGCCACGAATCCCCAGCCCCCAGCCCCTAGCCCCTGACAAAATAATGCGAGAAACAGAAGTTGCCGTTATATTTCAACCGTCCGGACAGACGGTTTACGTGCTTCGCGGCACCAGCTTGCTGGAAGCGGCCGCCGGGGCCGATATCGTGCTCGATCAACCGTGCGGCGGTGCCGGCACGTGTGGAAAGTGCCGCGTGATTGTCTCCGGACAAGTCTGCGAACCGACCGACGCGGAACGAAACGCCTTTTCCGACGAACAGCTTCGGCAGGGTTATCGGTTGGGGTGCCAATCGTCGGTGTGCGGGCCGATCAGCGTCGAGGTTCCGCAGACGTCGCTTTTGGCCTCTCGACACAAAATACTTGTTCAAGGCGAGGCTGCATTACAACAGGCCGTCGACTTCGAGCCTGGAGACACCACCGCCGGCGAGTCGTTTGCCGTGGCCGTCGATCTGGGCACGACCACGCTTGTCGCAGCGCTGTTGGACCTGAGCGCCGCCGTGGAGCCGGCGGTCGTCTCGCGGCTTAATCCGCAAACACGGTTCGGCGACGACGTGCTCACGCGGATTTTGTATTGCCAGGAAAACGCCGACGGGATCGGCAAGTTGCAACAGACCGTCGTCGGGGCGATCGACGAGATGATCGGCGAGTTGGTCGGGCATGCGGGCATCCGACGCGAGCAGATATGCGAGTTGACCTTCTCAGGCAACACTACTATGCAGCATTTGCTCGGCGGCGTTGATCCGGAGTCGTTAGGCCGCATGCCGTTCGTGCCCGCCGTGACACACGGCGAGTGGATTGATGCCCGGCAGCTTGACGTTGACATAAATCCTCGCGGCCGGGCGTACGTCATGCCGGTAATCGGTGGGTTCGTCGGCGGCGATACCGTCTCCGGGATTCTCGCCACCGGACTGGCCGAGACCGAGGGGCCGACCTTGCTGGTTGATATCGGTACGAACGGCGAGATCGTCCTTTGGGCTGCCGGGCAGCTTACGGCCGCCTCGACCGCCGCCGGACCGGCGTTCGAGGGCGCGCGTATCTCGCATGGAATGCGAGGCAGCAACGGGGCTATCGAAAAGGTAGTAATCGACGGACGGCTGAGGATAAACGTGATCGGCAACGTTCCGCCGGTCGGGCTGTGCGGCTCCGGGCTGATCGACGCGGCCGCCGAACTGCTGCGCCATAAGGTACTCACACCGCAAGGACGCCTGCTTGAACCGGACGAATTGCCCGACGGAGTCCCGGCAGACCTGACCGAACGATTGATACAACACGACGGCCGGCCGGCGTTTATGATAGCCTCGCGGCAGGAAACCGGCACCGGCGGGCCGATCGTGCTGACACAACGCGACCTGCGCGAGTTACAGCTTGCCACCGGTGCGATCCGGGCGGGAATCCACCTGCTTTTGCAGCGTGCCGGGATTGAGCCGGAGCAGCTCGAAAGTGTGCTGATCGCCGGCGGGTTCGGCAACTTCATCCGTCGCAGCAACGCACAGCGGATCGGACTGATGCCGCCAAGGGTCGAACACAGCCGCATCCGATACCAAGGCAACACCTCGTTGACCGGCGCCCGGCTTGCGGCGCTGTCGCGTCGGGCACGCGCCATGGCCGAAGACATCGCACGACGCACCGAGCACGTCGATCTGTCGAGAGCTACGGACTTTCAAACGGTATTCGCCGATGCGATGATCTTTCCGTGACAGGGGGAAGGCATGGGTGCCATGCCCACGCTTGTCGTGGGCATGTGAGGTCAGTTGCGACGTGGGAATACTTCGTCACTCATCAGGTACGGCAGCGAGTCACGATCTATGGTAATTGGGATTTCTTCGCCTGTCTGCCATGCTCGACAACTTGACCATGGCCAATCCGCCGGCGTACGTGCAAGACCTCGACGAACCGGATTGGCATGGACATACTCGATCTTCTCGTACACGTCGGCAAGCGTCCTAAGATTACGGTCGTAACCTCCGCCACGCTGCCAAAAGCGATAAGATCGTTTGCCGTTGGGTTGAAGGTCTTCCAACTGTGAAAGAAAACCCGGCGAGTGGCGCTGAAGCCATAAAATCGCATGCTTCGATACTGACTGCTTCAATGTAGAGAGAATATCGCGGATGCGGACTCCCTGTTGCGGCAAAAGAACAATGTGGACGTGCTCGGGCATGATCGCGTATGCCCAAAGATCGTACTGATTTTTCTCACGTCCAAGTTGCAGTGCCCGGATCATCCAAAGGCAAGAGCGTTCACGGGAAAACAACGGTAGACGTCGAAAGCAAGAAAATGTAAGGCAGTGGGCATCACCCTCGACATCATACCGTTTGCAGAGTTTTCGATGACCGGTGTTCATGGTGGTAGTTTGCCGATTAAGACATGCCCACGACAAGCGTGGGCATGGCACCCAATTTCTTGCAATAAAAACTATTTGGGCGCCGCCACATCATCCAACGGGCCGATGGTCAGCGTGGCGCCGCGGCTGAGCGGATATTTTGCAAGCACTGCCGAGACTTCTTCCGCCGTAACCCCCGCCACCGCAGCCAAATCGTCTTCGATGCTGCAATACTGACGTCGATAGACCCAATCGCTGCCGACGGCGAACAACCTGCCTCGGGGCCGCTCGCCGCTCAGTACGATTCGGCTGCTCAGTTTGCTTTTGGCTTGTTTAAGCTCGGCGGTGGTGACGCCGTCGGACTCGGCACGGCGGTAAACGTCAAGAATTCGCTGGAGATTCGCAGCGGCGGCGTCAGGTTCGCAACTCAGGTACGTCGTCATTACCCCGGCGTCTGCGTATTCGCTGTGTCCCAGGCTGACGTGTTCGGCCAGCCCGGTATCGACCAACTCCCAGTAGAGCCGACTGCCGGAATCGTCGCCCAGCACGGTGGCCAGCAACTTGGCGGCATAGCGATCGGGGTTATCGGCGGCCGGTGCTGCGGAGAGCGACAGTGCGTATTGCTGCGTGGCGATCTCCTTGCGAATGGCCTGGAATCCCGCTTGCAAGGTGGCCGGCTCGGCGGTGCGCCGGCAGTCGAATGGTTTCCAGTGTCCGCACGATTGCTCGGCCAGGGCGACCAAGGCATCGAAATCGACCTTGCCGCAGGCGATAAGCACAATATTGCCCGGGCTGTAGCGACGACGGAAATACTCGTGCATCGCATCGACCGGCAACTCCGTGACGCTGTTTACGGTGCCCAGTACGCTGCGACCCAACGGGTGCGAGCCGAAATACGCCGCGCGTGCCTTCTCGTCGGCGCCGAACGGCGGCTGGTCGTCGTACATGTGTATCTCCTCGACGATGACCTGCTTTTCGGTATCGAAATCGTCCTCCCGCAACGAGGGGCGCATGATGTCTGCGAGCAGCTCGACCGCCGCGTCCTGGTGCTCCGGCAGCACGGCGGCATAGTAGACCGTGTTCTCCTCGCTGGTGCCGGCGTTGTAATGAGCACCCAGCTCGTCGAACCGGCGGTTCACCTCGTCGGCCGAGCGGGTCGGCGTGCCCTTAAATGCCATGTGTTCCAGGAAGTGGCTCACCCCGGCGACAGCGTCGGTCTCGTCGCGTGCGCCCGCCTCGACAAAGAACCCCAATGCGGTCGAATGAGCCTCGTCGTTGCACTCGGCGACGAGGTGAAGCCCGTTTTTCAGCGTGTGGTTACGAAATTTCACCGGACACCTCCAGTTTGTGCGGTCCGAGCGTCACCACCGTAAAATCGCCCGGCGGATGGTCGGTCAAATAAGCGTTTATGCTTTGGTGCGTCAAGGCGTCGACCAGACGGCCGACTTCGTCCAGCGTTCTGGCCCGGCCGAGGTGATACCAATCTCGTGCGATTGCGCCGCTCCTTGCGGCGCTGGATTCCTGCTGCATGATGAGCGCGCTTTTCATTCGTGCCTTAAGCCGGTCCAGCTCGTCGTTTTCGATTCCGTCGGCCAGCCGCGCCAGTTCGCCGACGGTCACGTCCAGTGTTTCCTGTGCCCGATCTGCACTGGCGCCGGCGTAACAGAACACCGCGCCGCGGTCGCGCAGCGTATGGCAGGCGGCATAGACGCTGTAGCACAGCCCGCGCCGTTCGCGGACCTCGGTAAAGAGCCTTGCACTGGACCCGCCGCTGAGCACGCCGACCGCACCCCATGCCTGGAAGTAATTTTCATCGCGGTACGGCACGCTGCGGTAGGCGATGCCGATCTGCGTTTGGTTCGACTTGTAATCGAGGTGTCTGTAACGGCGAGTTCGAGGTTTTTCGACGACTGGCGCCCCTTCGCGTGGTTCCCAATCGCCCAGCAGCCGGCCGACGGTGTCTTTGAGTTGTCGCCAATCGAAGCGTCCGGCCACGCCGATTATGGTCCCGCCGGGATGGTAACTGCGGTCGAACTGCGAGCGTACATCCTCGATGGTGATCTCCTCGAGCGCCTCCTGTTCGCCTTGTGGCGGTCGGCCCCATGGATCGGGATAATGTCCTCTGCGCAGTTCAAGCATTACCTTCTGTGCAGGTTCGTCTTCCACCGCGCGAAGCTCCTGGAGCATTACCAGCCGGGCGGCCTCCAATTGGTTTTCCGGCAAGTGCGGCCGCTGTAGCAGGTCGGCGTACAGTTCCAGCGCGGCCGGCAGGTTTTTAGATAGCATCGCGCCGCTGAAGCCGGTATGTGCAGCGGTGACCGACTCGTGGTGCTCCACGCCCAGGTTGTCCAGTTCGATGATAAATTGCCGGCTGTCGCGACTGCCTGCCCCACGGAGCGCCATTTCGCAAGTGAACCCGCCCAGGCCGCTGCGATTCGGCGGATCGTACACACACCCGGCCGGCACTACAAACGTAAACGCAACTGATTGCAGCGAGAGCGTAGGTTCGGCGACCAGCACCAGGCCGTTTGGAAACGTGTGGGAAAGGATCGGCTCGGTCATGGAAAGCGGTCGGTGGGCAGTGGGTAGTGGGCAGTATTCAAAAGCCCCCCGACTGCGTCGGGGGGCATGGTTGCGCTGCGAAGCCGCAAGCGGCTTTATGGTTACAGATTCCACCGGTTTTCGGGCCGGGTGAGTATTTCGTTGATGACGATTGCCCGGCGGATGTTCTCGGCGCTGCCCAGCAGCGCGGCGAACCCTGCGGCAGCGGTCGGCGGCATGGCGACCGGCTGCTGTTGCTTCGTCAGGCGTTGTCCGGCAGTTTTCGGCGGCGTCTTGGCCAAATCACCCAACTCGTGGTTGAACACCTGGTGCAGGTGTTTGTCGAGTTGCTTTTCCGAGCGGACCACCTTGCCGCCCAGCTTGGCGGCACGCCGGGTGAACTGCCCGGTGTCGATCTCCGCCTGGACCGTTTCGCGATGCCCGCCGCCGAGTACTTGTGCCTCGATGGACCGTTCACGGACGACTTCGGCGGCCGCCGGCCGGGCTATCGGCTGTCGAGGTTGCTGCGGCTGCTGCATCTGTTGTTGTGCCTGTTTTACTTGTTGCCCCAATCCACGTGCCGCGCGGCGGAGAAAATCGCCTATCTCGTCGTTGATACCCTTGTTTCCGGCCGCCTGGCGCGGTGCTCCCTTCGGTCCGCCGGCCGGTGGACCGGGGGCCTTGTTTATCTTTGCAATGATCTGTCCAATTGCCGGCACGACAATGAACAAGATCACCAGGATGACCCAGATCAGGTCGTCGAGTCCTTGTGCTAAAAGCACAGTGGCGTAGCCATCCTGGCTGTGACACAGGCTGTTGCACAGGCTGGAAGCATGTGCCACTGCTAAAGGCGTCATGTCGCCGATCCTCCCACCCCGGCATTGGCGATCGAGGTGCGCATTTCTGTATCGGCCTGTACGTTACGCAGCTTGTAGTAGTCGAGTATTCCGAGCGTGCCCTCGCGGAACGCCTGCGATATGGCCTTTGGCACCTCGGCCTCTGCCTCGACCACTTTTGCCCGGCTTTCCTCGATTTTTGCGATCATCTCCCGCTCTTCGGCCACGGCCATGGCCCGGCGTCCCTCGGCCTTAGCCCGGGCGACTCGCATGTCGGCCTCCGCCTGGTCGGCCTGGAGCCGTGCGCCGATGTTCTCTCCGACATCCACGTCTGCGATGTCGATCGAGACGATCTTGAATGCAGTTTGCGAGTCGAGCCGGCGCGAGAGCACGGTCTTCGTGATGCTGTCCGGATTCTCCAGTACGTCGCCGTGCGATTGGGCCGAGCCGATCGCGCTGACGATACCCTCGCCCACCCTGGCGACAATCGTCTCTTCAGTGGCTCCGCCGATCAACTGCTTCAGGTTCGCCCGGACCGTTACCCTGACCCTCACCTTCAATTGGATTCCGTTCTGTGCGATTCCGTCGAGCGAATCGCGTCCGGTGCCGCGCATCGGGCAGTCGATTACCTTCGGATATACGCTTGTCTGTACGGCCTCCAGCACGTTTCGCCCGGCCAGGTCGATTGCGGAGGCCAGCTTGAAATCAAGCTCGTCCAGCTTCGCCTTGTGGGCGGCGATGATCGCACGGATTACCAGCGGTACGTTTCCGCCGGCCAGGTAATGCGCCTCGAGCGACTTCGACGTGATGCCGGTCTCGTCGCCCAGCCCGGCCTGTACCGCCATAATCTTGGTGCGTACGATGACCGTCGGGCTGACCTTGCGGAAGGTCATCCCCAGCAGGTCGAGGATTCCGATACCTGCGCCGGTAGTCTTCGACTGAATCCAGAGCCTGAAATACCTGGCGAATACCGCCAGCACGATAAGCCCGAAGAACAGGCCGATGAAAATGACTACGATCGTAATGATCTGACCGGTGTCTTGTTGAGCCAAAAGCGGCATGGCGAAAACTCCTTCGATTTAGTGTAGGGTGCCCGGGGATTCGTCATTTAGCCCGCCGTGAATACACGGCGGGCAATACCAACACCTCCCGCAACGGTTGCCCCGGGTGTATTCACCCAAGGCTAAATACCATATCACCGGTTTACCCGTTTGTGGAGAAGTTGTCAAGTCACGCGCCGGGCGGGCCAGACTGCTACGCATCCTTATCGAACGGGTCGTCGATAGGCCGCCGCAGGGCGTCTTCGGCCGATCCGTCCGGCTCCTCGTCCTCCAGCGGACGGACGACCACCCGATTGGCCCGGACCTCGATCACACGGACCAAGGCTCCGGCGGCAATCGGCATCCCCTCGCTTACGGCGTCAACGGTGCGGTCTTCTATAGTAATCGCCCCGCTGGGGAGCATTTTGCACTTCGTCTGAGCCACCTGGCCTATGAGGGTTCTTAGGTGGTCCATCTTCGGGTCGTTCGGCAAAACGTCGTCGCTTTTGGGCGTCATAAGCAACACGCGGCGGCCGACGGCCGTCTTCGGCCAGTATTGAAACGCCAGGATCACCGCGGCCGGCAGTCCTACAATGGCGATCGTCAGTACGACGAACCCCCCGATCGGCCCTTCGACGAATCCCATGACCACCGCACCCAGCACCGAGCTGGCCGCCAGGAACCCCAGCACGCCGGCCGACGGGAAGAAGATTTCCAGAATTGTCAGGCCCATGCCCAACGCCAACAATAAAACTGCCCAAACCCAAGGGTCCATGATATATTACCTCTACAATCAGGCTTTCTTCACAATCACGCGGTTGCCGTGGACCTCGACCACCTCGACCGTTGCGCCGCGATCAATTATATCGCCGTCGGTAATCACATCGACGAGCATATCTCTGAACCGGGCCTTGCCGCAGGGCGTCAGTTGCGTAGTGGCGGCGCCATGGGCGCCGACGAGGTCGTCGAGATTCACCAGCGCCTCGTGGCGCCGGATGTTCTCGGCCTCTTCGCCCGCCGGCGGCGGCAGCAGAATGCGATTCAATATCGGCGCGCGCGGCAGCCACTTCCGCAGGAACCAGCCGACCGCAATTATCCCCGCCCCGGCGCCGGCTATCGTCAGAAGAGAGCGCTGCAGCCGGCCGAACTGGTACTCATTTTGCGGGAGGATGAACGTTTGGCTAGCCAGTATCAAAGATAGCAGCACCAGGAACCCGCCGCCGAGGCCGAATATACCGAACCCCGGCAGAACGAATAGCTCCAAAAGCAGGCAGCTTACGCCGGTGACAAACAACAGTATTTCAAGCCATCCGGCCGTGCCGTCCAGATAATGGCTCCAAAAGAACAGCAGGAAACACACCGTGGCTGCAAACCCGCCGATGCCGATGCCCGGCGAACTTATCTCGGCATATAGTGCAATGAAGGCGATGGTCAGCAGCACCGCGGCCACGCCGGGCGAGGCCAACGCATCGACCAGGAAATCCGCCCAGCCCGGCTCCAGCAACGCCGGGTCGTTTTGCAAACCGTAGTATTGCTTGAACTGTGCGAAGCTCTCGACCGTGCGGTCGGCCAGGCCGTACTCGACTGCCCGGTCGCCGTCAACCAGAAGCGGCCGGCCGGGCCGGGTCACCTGCATAGCCCTGTGCCAGTTCGGTTTCACCGCGTCTAGTTCAGCAAGTTCCTCGTCGCAGAAGTAGCCCACCTTGCCCAGCCGCGTGCAGCGGAATACCTCCAGGTTCGGGTTGATCATTGCGGCCACCAGCGACCACGATTGCGACCGCCACGGCCCGTCTTTGTCGCGGATCGCCTCGACGGTGTACAGCACGTCCTCCTCGGACAGTGCGTATGCACCCGACCCGCCAAGCTCCGCCCGTGGGTGTACGACCAACTGTTGACATGCCAAGGCGATCAGCGCGGCGTCGGATCGGGCCTGCACCGGCACGTACGCCACCGTGCGGATACTGTTGGGGTCCAGGTCCGCCAGGAAGCCGGACAGCACGATGCTGTCGGTCGGCGATCCGCCCGGGCTGTCGATCCAAAGGCAAACGAAATTTACATCACGCAGCCGGATTTCTTCGTCTATGAGCCGTTGTGCCCGATCGATCATTTTGGCGGAGATCGGGCCTTTCAGGTCGATCCGAACCGCCCGCCAATCGTCGATCAACGAGATATCTTCGTCCATGGCCTCCGAGGGCAGTTCCAGCGCCTCGGCCACCTCGCGGCGATTGTCGGCCAGGTATGCGGCAAACCCCATCCGCCGCGCCTCCTCGCCGGTAAGCGCACCGCGCTGGGCCGCCACCGAACGCTCGGGATTGACATGGTCGAACATCTTCTGCTGCGACTTGATCGTATGGTGTTTTTCCAATTCCGCCAATCCTTCGGCCGTGACGTACTCGCGGCTGACCTCGGTTTCTACGGCCAGCACGTCCTGCGTCGGGTCGAGCAGCCAGAGTGCGACTTCCGCCGGTACGGTCTTCCGCCGCCGGGCGATCTCGCGGTAGCTGCCCAGCCGCGACTGGGTGATCACACGTTCGTCCACCCCGGCCGGGCCGAGCCGCGCATCGCCGGCCATGATGATCTCGTCGCACCCCAGCACGACCAGCACGGCATGGCCTTGGATCGACTGCGGCAGATACGCCACCGTGCGAACGCCGACAAGCCCCTCGCTGGAGAGGAAATCGGCCAGGTCGTACGCCGCGCCGAACTGGCTGCCCCGGCCGAACTCGTCCTGGCCTTCCGGTACGTTGAACTCGAAGATGAGCACGAGCCGTGCGCTCTCGCCGCACGCCTTCTCGACCGCCCTGCGCACGAACTGCCGCACACGGTCGAAAGTCCCCCCGGTAATCGGCAGTTGGATTCGGATGGTTTTGCCGAGTTGCCGTTCAGATATTTTTCCCTCAGCGGTTTTTTCGGCAGAATCGCCACCGGCGGCATATTGGCACGGCATCCGGCCAAGCAGCACACACGCGGTGAGGACCACTGCGGCAAGGATTCTACGGTGTGTTGGTACTGTGTTGACTCTCATTAAAACCATCAATATATAATACGACGTTTTTCAGGAGCGTCAATTGAACCGTGGCGCATTGGCCGCCGTGCCGGCGGCCGCTAAACGGTGTGGTTGCAACGACCGGCGTAAAGGTGGCAATAAATTGCCACCCCCTCAACCCTCAACCCTCAACCCTCTACCGCTTACCGCCTACCATCTACCGCCTACCGCCCGCTGCCGTCCTTCCGGCCTGGGCGGTTTCGTTCTCCTCGACGATCTTCTTCCAGAACGGCGGGGTCAAGGCGTGGAACGGGTCGCCCTTGAAAAACCGCAGCGGATTGTTGATTACGATATTGGAGAACTGATACACGGTGCGATTCTTGCCGTTGGGCAGATAGATTTGCAGTGCGTGAGGGGTCATGTCCTTGCCGGTCAGGATCAGCTCCGTACGCTTGAAGTTCGCCGCGTCTTGCTGTAATTTGGGGTATGCCTCGAGCCAGATTTGGCCTTTCACGTCGGCCGGCGTGACGACCCGCATGAAGTACCGCCGTCGGAGTTCGTCGGCCTTTGCGCCGAAGATGAACGGCAGCGGCGAGTTGGCGATAGCCTTGCCCTGCATGTGCGGCGGCAGCTTGTACTCGATCAATTGTTTTTTGGTATGGTTGTACTCGAAGATCGACTTGCCGTTGCATATCCATTTTTCCGCCCGATCGCCTTCGACCTCGAACCGACCCTTGTCCGGCGCGGCGTACTTGATGTGTCCGGTGTCGGTGTGTTTTGGTTTATCCGCATCGCCGAAGACCGGGTCGTACTCCCAGCGGGTGAAGTCGCACTCGAAGGTTTTTACATTCGACCTGCGCTGCTCCCATGCCTGTAACACGCGGTCGAGATACGCCTGGTGTTGTGGTGTCAATTGGAACGGCGCCGTGGGCTGTTCTGCGGCGGGCGAGCGCTGCCGAAGCGTCGGTACTTGCGGCCGAACCGGCTGGTCGGGCGCACCGCGCCACGGTCCAGGTTGGGCAGCGACCGAGCAGGGTACTGCCAGTAAGACCATCGTCCACAGTCCGAATCGAATCACCATGATTTCGTCCGTCGCAACATATCAGCCATTTGGGGCAGTAGGCGATTTTAGCAGGAAACCGCTGGTAGATATACGGCAATTTGGGTATGATAAACTTCTATTCGGTGAAAATGACCGTCAACTGAGGGTATTATTATGGCAGTAGCAGCAAGAGGAAAGACCACGCGTATTAAGGTGGTCATCGAACATGGTGAGGACACCTACGTCGCCTACCCGCTCGGCATGAAAGGTATTGTTGTCGGACAAGGCGACTCATACGACGAGGCCCTGGCCGACGTGAGTTCGGCTATTCGCGCACATATCGAGCAATTTGGTCACGACACGCTGATAGGCGAGGGTTCGGCACGGGAAGCGTTCATTGCCGAAGCGGAGGTGGTCGTCTGATGCTATTAACCATTCCTGCACATCGGACCATTAAAAGTTCCACTTTGCGTACAATGTGCACTATCGCCGGAATTACGAGGAAGGATTTTTTTGCAGGCGTACGAAACTGTGTGAGACCGATTTGTAAACAACTACCAAAATATCACATAAAGTGCCGTTGCCCCGGCGATTACCAACGTGCCCCATACGTACACTTGCGGATGCACGGTGGTATCTATTTCAGAAGTTGGCATTGTTACCGGTTCTTTTAGCGGTTTCACGGCGGGGACGATGAGCATGTATGCGACCAACACGAGGAACACAAGCCCCATGTGGTGCAGAAACGCCCAGGAGTTGAACCACTCGACGGCCGGTGCGGCGCAAATGTAATTGCCGAATCGGCAGAAGCCGTAAAGCGGCAGCCCCAGCAGCAGCGCGCCCTTGGCCGCCAAGGGTGGGCACCGCTTCACTACCAGTCCGACCAGGAACGCGGCCACGATGCCCGGCGTTATGAAACCCCATATCTCCTGGATATAAGAAAAGACACCCTCGAAGCTGGCGACGACCGGCGCCCAGAGACACGAGACCACAACGATCGCCGCCGTGGCGATCCGTCCGACGGTCACCTGGTTGTGCGGCGAGGAGTTCGGGTTGATGAGTTTTTTGTAGATGTCGATTGTAAAGATGGTCGAGGCGGAGTTCAGCCCCGAGTTGAACGTACTCATTACCGCACCGCACAACGCGGCGAACATCACCCCTCGCAACTGCGGCGGCAGTATGCGGCTAATCATATACGGATATGCCTTGTCGCCCGGATTCGAGCCGCCCAACGCGATGATCTCATCGCCGTAAAGCTGGAATGCCATGATGCCGGGCACCACGATGATAAACGGGATAAACAGCTTGATGGCGGCGGCGAACATGATACCTTTCTGGCCTTCCGCAAGGTTCTTGGCCCCTAGGGTGCGCTGTGTGATGAACTGGTTCATACCCCAGTAAAAGAGGTTTGGAATCCACAGCCCTCCGACGAACACGGCCAGCCACGGCACGTCGGGATCGTTCCACGGCAGCACGGTGTGGAGCTTTGCATGGTTCGTCGCAGCGAAGTTTCGCCAGCCTGCAATCAGGTCTCCACCGCCGAGTATTTGCAGCCCCAGCACCGTGACGATGGCCCCACCGATCAGCAGCGCGCTGCCTTGTAACAGGTCGGACCATACGACCGCCTTCAGCCCTCCGTAAACGGTGTATGCACCGGCGACGATCCCGATCGACCAGATGCCGGCCACGGTGGCCCAAAATTCGGCGTCTTCGGCTGTCATGCCGAACCGGTCGACGAAGACCCGCGGGATGTCGAATATGGCGTTTATCGCAACCGCACCGCTGAACAGCACCGTGGCCAACAGCACGATGACGTAGGCCGCCATCAGGTACGTGGCCATGATAGTCCGCGTGACGCTGTCGTAGCGATATTCTAGGAACTCGGGCATGGTGTATATGCCGGCGCTTAGAAATTTCGGCAGCAACCACCATCCGACCAGCACCAGCGTGACGGCCGCCATCCACTCGTAGCTGGCGATCGCCAACCCTATCCGGCCGAACGCCGAGCCGGCCCTGCCGACGAAGTGCTCCGTGGAGATGTTCGAGGCAATCAGCGAGCATCCGATCAGCCACCAAGCCAACCGGCGTCCGGCCAGGAAGTAGTCCTCGGAGGTCTGTTCCTTGCGCGATGCGTAGAGCGAAATGCCGACCACGACCGCAAGGAATCCAAAGAACACGACCAGATCGAGT
>DAOWNK010000255.1 GCA_030642635.1 Pirellulales bacterium | reverse complement strand
GCATCTGTTGCACGAGTTGCTGGTTGCCAAGGACCGGCAGAACGAGTTGCTCGAGGAGTTGGTCAACCAGCTTGGCGCCACACAGAAGCAGCGCGCCAACGAGTTGGGGCAGTGGAAGCAAGCCAATCCGCATCTCGCACGAAGTTGCCGGGTGGCCACCGAGGCTTTGAGCAAAGTTCAGGCCGAGTTTCTCGACGCACTCACACAAGAGATCAACGAAAATGCTGATACGTTCCTGGCGGGTGAATTCATGCTCAACGAGTTCATCGACAGGTTCGGTCCACGGATGGCTCACTTAAACGGTCTGCTGCAAGTTCTCTCGCAGTTAAGCGCGACACCCAACCCGACGAACTTGCCTTCGTCGCAGTGATGTGGCATCAGCGCGACCATCGGTCGCGGCTTTATGACGACCTGAAACCACGAAACACCTGCTGCCCCAACACGTTTCGCTTCGATGTCATCGGCCCGGGATTCTTGTCGTCGCGCAGCACGGCGTACATCATGTGAAACTTCGCGTCCAGGTCGTCGGCGTAGTGGACGATCAGCGCCTCGGGCGTCATCGGCGGTTTCGGCGATCCCCATTCCGGCAGACGCTGATGGGCAATGACCATGTGCTCCAGCCGCAATAGCACCTCGTCGTCGAGTTTGATCTCGGCGGCCGCCTCGCGGACGATGTCGCGGCCTTGCAGCATGTGTCCGATCAGCGTGCCGGCGGCCGTGTATGAGGCGCCTTCTGGAGTGGACTCCAGTTCGCTGAGTTTGCCGATGTCGTGCAGCACGGCGCCGGCAATCACCAGATTTCGGTCTAGCGGCGGCTGCATGTCGGAATAATATTCGGCGTACTTATCACTCAGATAGATACACGACCGGGTGACGCTGAGCGTGTGTTCCAGCAGCCCGCCGACGAATGCGTGATGGTTGTGCCGTGCCGCCGGGCATGTCAATAACACCTCGCGATTGGTCGTCAGGATCGACTCGACCAGTTGCCGCAACTGCTCGTTGTTGATTTCGTTGCGGACGATCTCGAGCAGCTCATCGAACATTTCCGCCGGGTCGAATCGCGACTGCTGACGGCACAGGTTCGGATCGAACCCGTCGGCAGCGTCGGCGTCGACGGCCTCGCGGATTTTGCGTATATCGAGCTGTGCCCCATAGTCGGTTTCGCGGTAGACCGCCCGAAGTTTGTAGAAGGCGCCCGGTGTCCAACTCTTGCGGCAATCGGCGGCCCAGGGCGAGTTGTTCCATACGGGAAAGCTGACCTCGCGCCCGGCGTCGCGGAAGCCGACCTTGAAGTACGGATCGCCGTTTTTGGTGCGCAGCTCCTCCTTGGAGGTCATTAGCACGAACAGGTCGGCCTCCTGGTCGGGTGTCATTTCGGACAGCGCGACGATGGGCATGGAGCGGGGCATGGGATTTAGGATTTAGGATTTAGGATTTAGGATTTAGGATTGAATTTGATATGAACGACTTTAAGCAGTAGACACGGGGGCGTCATAAGTGTCAAGACGTCAAATCATGTGAAGATTGCCTGGTGTGGCACCCGAAATCAGAAACAGGGAAACTCTGGACTCGGACTTCAGAATTGAATCTTGTACGTTTAGCGTCCGACGGTACGTCGGACTTTACCGGCACGACGCTTCGCCGACATACCATCGGCGGCTAAACTCAGTAGTTCGCAGTTTTTCTATTTAGCCCGCCGTGAATACACGGCGGGCAAACGTGGCAAGCGTTTTCCGCTAGCCCCGGGTGTATTCACCCAGGGCTAAATGTGGGATTTCATACCGATCCCCGAATCCCGATCAATCATGCCGACTATCCGACTCAAACCGTCTCGCCCGAAACCGCAGCAGCGCAGCCGCGACCGAACGTGGCTCAATGCGTTCGTTGCGTATGCGGCCGGTGAGTGCCATCTGGCGGAAAACACCGTGGCGGCGTATCGGCGCGACCTGACGCGGTTTGTCGAATGGCTTGCCGATAGAAGCGTACAAGAGTTATCTATTCGAGAGCTTGCCGATTACATGGGCTGGTTATACGAACAGAAACTCGCCCCGGCAAGCATCGCGCGGCATATCGTCTCGTTGAAGGTCTTCTTCCGCTACTTGCAGCTTGAAGGTGTGTTGGAAGACAACCTGGTCGAGTTACTCGGCAGCCAGAAGCTGTGGCAACGGGTACCCAAGGTGCTCAGCCAACAGCAGGTTGAACAGTTGTTGAAGGCGCCGCGCCGTGGCGATCTCTGCCGGCGGCGCGATCGGGCAATGCTCGAGTTGCTTTATGCCACCGGCTGCCGGGCCTCGGAGCTTTCGAATCTGCGCCTGCGCGATATGCACCTGGATGAAGGCTTCTGCGTATGCCGCGGCAAGGGCGACAAGGAGCGGATCGTGCCGCTTGGCGCCATAGCGGCCGAGGCGGTCCGCTCCTACATGCGGCATGAACGCAAGGAACTCTCGGCGGTGTGCTCGGCCGACGATTGGTTGCTGCTGTCGTACCGCGGCCGACGGTTGCGTCGGGAGCGGATATGGGAGCTTGTCAAACGGTATGTCCGTCGCATCGGCATCCCGTCGGAAGTCAGCCCGCACACGCTACGTCACAGCTTCGCCACGCACATGATCGCCGGAGGAGCGGACATGCGGCAAGTGCAGGAGATGCTCGGCCATGCCAGCATCGCGACCACGCAGATATACACGCACGTGGACACCTCGCGGCTGAAGGCGGTGCACCGGAAGTTTCACCCGAGGGGGTGATGGGAAGGGCGAAGGGGGAAGGGCGAAGGCGGAAGGATGTGTGCCGATTGATGCCGTTTTCGCACTGTGCAAGCACGGCGACTAAACGTGATTGTTTGCAAAACAACATCATTTTCTCTCTTCTCCCTTCTACACTGCTAAGCCGCAAGCAGCTTACGTGGACGGCTTCGGCGGTGCGAACTTGATCTTCTCGATGATCTTAATCACCCGGCCGTCGTCGATGTATCCGGATGCGGCAGTGATTGCCCGGATGACGTTTTTGAACTGCAAGTTATAGTCACAATCCAACTCGGCCTCGGCGGTTTCGGCGATGCAGCCTGGTCCACGGTCATCGCCGACGACTTCCCGAATTTGGTTGTGTAATGCGGGGAAGCTGGTGCCGACGTGATATTGTCCCACCTGCATACTGGTCAGCCGCCCGTTATCGTCGGATTTCATGCGGATTTTGATCGGCGGCAGTTGGTTGTCGTCCGGGACGCCTTCACTCGGCGCGGCAATCGGCATTCTGATGTTGAAGTCGCCTTCCGGCGCAACGATCTTAAACGTCATGATGAAAAAGACGAGCAATTGGAAGACGATGTCGATCATCGGCGTCATCGCTATTTCGACTTCTTCATCACCGTGACGCCGGACGTGTCGAACTTTCATTGGTTATCCGTCCTCCTGTTTTTGTTTGGCGCGCAAGGCGAATCTTTCAAAACCAAGTTCCTGGCAAAGTTTGATAATTTCCTGCACCTTTCCGGTTTTGGCGTTTTTATCTGCGCGGATGACGATGGTTGCCTCGCTTAGGAGCCGACCTCGCTGCTCCATAACCTGCTTTTCCCGCAGCAGAAGCGGGCTTAGCCTGCCGCCGGCGATCTCCTCGCCGACAAACAGAACGGTCCCCCGCTTGGTCAGTTGCAGTGTGATAGGAAATTCCAACGGTGCATCGGGCGGCTTGGCCAATTCGCTGGAGGGCAGGTGAATACGCTCGCTTTGGTCGGCTTCGGTGAAGTTGATCAGCACCATAAAAAACGCGATTAACTGGAAGGTCATGTCGATCATCGGTGTCATATCGCCCTTGGCATACTTAGCGCCGCTGCCGTACCCTTTTTTTCTCATGGCGTGTCTCCGGTAGGGTGCGTGAAACGCACCAATTTTATATCATTCCATCAAATTTGGGATTGACTTTGGTGCGTTTCACGCACCCTACAGATTTCTAACCCTGAGTTTGTTTTTTGGCGGCGCCGACGCTCGAGAACCGGCTCATCAGGCCCTCGCTGAGTATCCCGACTTCCAACGCCAACCGTGCGGCACGGTTGCGGAGAATGTTGTAGATCGCAATCGCCGGAATGGCGATAAACAGACCAACCAGCGTGGTAAACAAGGCGGTCGAGATGCCCATGGCCAACTCCGACGGCTTCGGGGCGGTCGGGCTGAAGGCGATCACGCTAAACGACGAGATCATACCCTGGACCGTGCCCAACAGCCCGATCATAGGGCTGACCGTACCGATCAGCGCCATGTAGCTCAGTCGGTGTTCGATTTTCATGTTTTCCTCTTCGCCCACCTCCTGCATGGCCTCGATGGCCTGGTCGTATCCGGCCGAGAGTTTGGCCAGGCCGGCCGAGAGGACCTGGCCGAGGAACGAATCGTCGTTTTTGGCCATCTCATATGCTTCTTGGTAGCGCTTCTCGCTGAGATGTGTCTCGAAACCTTCCACCAGCGCCAACGGAACAATGTTCTCGCG
This sequence comes from Pirellulales bacterium, assembly GCA_030642635.1. GTDB lineage: Bacteria > Planctomycetota > Planctomycetia > Pirellulales > Thermoguttaceae > DAOWNK01. The sequence goes on along the minus strand of DAOWNK010000255.1, from coordinate 102 downwards.
GCGGGCCTGCAACAGGTTCATTATCAACAATGCCACAAGCGTGAACGAGAGACTGAGAAATACGATGGTGTAGAAACACCCCAGCGCCCGGAACATCCACTT
>DAOWNK010000103.1 GCA_030642635.1 Pirellulales bacterium | reverse complement strand
TCATCTCTCGATCGATCAGCGCTTCCCAGCTTGCCTGGCTGTTGATACGAAAATCGTTCATAGTGGTTACGTCTGGTGCATACTCGGTCGAGGCGGTGAACTTCTGGCGATCGTTCAGGCGGTGCTCGAAGTCCATGGCGAACACGGCTTCAGGTACATACTGGTCGTCCGGTCCGCCGATCTCGTGCGAGAAACCGCCGCCGAGTCTGGCGGCCAACGATGTCGCCTTAGTGTCGACCAGCTTATATCCAAAGCCGGAGTCTACCGCCACGCGAACGTCGAACGCCTGGAACTCGTCGTAATCGACAGTGCCGTGCACAAACGACGTAAAACGCGACTCCTTGTTAAACATCAACTCGTATCGCCAATCCAGATAGGCACGATTGGCGGTTTCGGCGGTATCGGCGGTCTTTTTGTTGTAGTCCAAATCCAACGCGATGACGTCGAAGTCGGTCTTTCGCTTGGCGTCGAACCCGAATCGGAAGTTGAACGTTTCGCTGTTGCCCCGTGTGCCATCCATGCCCAGCTCGAAGCTGCCTTGCCAGGGGTTCTCGGCCGGCTCGCACACCGGTTGTTGCTCGATCATAATGATTTTGTCTTCTTGCGGCCCGGGCAGCTCTTCTTCCGCCGACGTTTGCACAACGTTGTCCGACGGCCATTGCCACCGGTCCACCGGCGGCAGGCGCTGGATGTCCTGGGCAACGGCCGCAGAGCAGATCGCCATTGCAATCAGCAAGCAGCGTATAAAAGGCCGTTGAATCATGGTTGCATATCCTGATGCGCGCACTCGTAGCGCGGAAAAGTGTGCGGAAAATAGCAAAAAGCGGCAAGTGAGGCAATAGCGACGTTACTCCCGAATCAACCTTGCCGCTGCAATAATGTAAATTACCCCGGAGTACACCGTCAGCACCACCGCAGAGTAGACCGAACCGACCAACAACGCCCAACACCAACCGGGGGCGTTTGCCGTCGGATCGGTATACGACAGATAGAACAGGCACACTCCGGCGGCGATACACTGCAACAGCATCTTCAGCTTGCCAGAGGTCTTCGCCGAAAAGTCGCCGCCCTGCCCTTCGATAAAGCTACGCAACACGGTCACCAGCAGTTCGCGGGCAACCACCACCACCACCATCCAGGGGCGAAGTCCCCAAGGCACCTCGGCCATTACCGGCACCGCAACAAGGAAGATAAACACACCGCAGATGATGATCTTGTCGGCAAACGGGTCGAGTATTCGGCCCAACACGGTCACCTGGTCGTACTTTCTGGCGTAGTAACCGTCGAGCCAATCGGTCCCTGCTGCGATGATAAAAAACACCAACGCGGCCATGTAAAATTCCCAGCTTATCAAGCAAAACACCGCCACCGACAGGATCAACCGCAAGGTGGTCAACTGATTGGGCAGGTTGAATACGGTTTGTTTCGGGTTGGAATTGCTGGTGTTCATACGGCTATTAGATCATAACCATTTGCGGCGACAATCTCACAAGTGACAATTTGCCCTGGTCGCAAATTCGCCCCGGCTGCGTAAACCACCCCGTCTACCTCCGGGGCGTCCGCGTAACTCCTACCTACATAGGCGTCGGGTTGGCCGGGTATATCACGGTCGATCAAAACTTCCAGTAGCCGGCCTACCTGAGACTCGTTGAAAGCAAACGCAATCTCCTGCTGGGCAGCCATCAACTGCTTGCGTCGCGAAAGCCTGACGTCCTCGGGCAGCATACCGTCCAGTTCCGCAGAAGGGGTGCCCGGCTCCTCGCAATATGCAAACACACCCAGCCGCTCGAACCGCCATTGCCGGACAAACTCCAAGAGGTTCTCGAATTGCTCCTCGGTCTCGCCAGGAAAGCCGGCAATCAGCGTAGTGCGCAGCACGAGCCGGTCGATCCGCTCTCGGAGTTTTTCAAGCAACCGCTCGATCTCCTGCCGGGTAACACGGCGGCGCATCCTACGGAGCACCTTGTCGTCGATGTGTTGCAGCGGCAGGTCGAGGTACGGCAGCACTTTGTCGGTTGAGGCCACCATGTCGATCAACTCGTCGGTAATGTGCATCGGGTAGAGGTACATCAGCCGAATCCACGCCGGGCCGTCGATCTCCGCCAGCCGCCTTAACAGTTCAGCCAGCCGTGGCTCGCCGTACAAGTCCAGGCCGTAGTAGCTGGTGTCCTGGGCGATGACGACCAGTTCCCGGACCCCGTCGGCGGCCAGTTCCTCCGCTTCCAAGACGATCTGCTCGATCGGCTTGTCGGCGTACGGCCCGCGCATTTTGGGTATCGAGCAGAAGCTGCACAGCCGGTTGCAGCCCTCGGAGATTTTTATAAACGCCATGTGCCGCGGCGTGAGTCTCAGCCGGCCGTTGTCCGGGAGCGGAGGCCTTGCAGCCGGGCGAAATGTCGTCCGAGGTTCTGCATCGCCATTGGTCAACCGGTCGGCCGCCGTGGCGATCTCATCTCGTGCAAACACACCCAGAATCCGGTCGATTGCCGGATACCTTGCCAATAAATCATCCTTGTCGCGCTCGGCCAGGCAACCGGCGACGATCACCCCACCGAGCAGTCCACGCTCCTTCAGTTTGAGCATCTCACCAATGACGGCGTACGATTCCTCTCGCGCCTGGTCGATAAACCCGCAGGTGTTGACCACCACCAGGTCGGCCCATTCCGACTCCAGTACCAGCCGATATCCGCCGGAGCACAGCAGCCCGGCCATCCGCTCGCTATCGACCAGGTTTTTGGGACACCCGAGGCTTATCAGTGCGTATGTGCCTTTTTGTGGGTTCATTTTGGTTTGTAGTCTTGCAATTCGGCCGGCAGGATGCTATACTGTACAAAAATACACTACCCGGCCGCTTGCGGCTTCGCAAAGACATTTTACCATGTTTCCCGAACTTGCCAGAGAAGAGATTTCCGCCGCGCTTGATACCGTCGCCACGGCGGTGTTGGCCGATGCCGGTGTAGATCGTCCGCCGGTCGATGCCTTCGCAGTCGCCCGGGCGTTGGGCATCACCGTGGTGATGGACGATTGTCAGCAAGGCCGTGTACGATACGTTCGTCTGGGTGGCCGGGGTGTCGGGTGTCCCAGGGCGACGATCCTGCTTGGCCGTGAGCCTCGCCCGGAACGTCGGCATTGGGCCGTTGCCCACGAGATCGGCGAGCACGTGGCACATCGTGTGTTTTCGCTGTTGGGCGTAGACCCGCGCGAGACGGTGTCGAATGCCAGGGAGGTTGTCGCCAATCACCTTGCCGGCCGGTTGCTGTTGCCGGCCGGATGGTTTTCGGCCGATGCCGTCCGGTGCGGTTGGGACCTGATCGCCTTGAAACGCCGATACGCCACGGCCAGCCACGAGTTGATCGCCCGGCGTATGCTGGAATTTTCGCCGGCGGTGATCGTCAGCATATTCGACCATGGCGAGTTGTCTTTTCGGCGCAGCAACCTTCCCGGCCGCGTACCGCCGCCGTCGCCGTCCGAGATGGAATGTTTCCGAGCTGTCCACAATTTGGGCCGCTCGGCGCAGGGCTGCCAGCGAACGTGCTTGATCCAGTGTTGGCCGATCCACGAAGCGGGCTGGCGGCGTGAGATATTACGCACCGAGGTCGAGGAGATTCCGATCGAAGTGTAATGCCGCTTGCGGCTTAGCAGATAAACGGGTGAAAATGTTACACGTTCTCAAGCACCCGATCCAACTCCCAAAACAGGTCGTCTAAGTTGGACGGTTTTGACACGACCGCAGCGGCGCCGGCGGCCAGCGCGAGAGAGAAAGTTCCGATACGCGGGAAATCCAGCAGCGCGACGATCGGCGTTTGTGCGAGTGTTGACGAGAGACGTTTCAACTCGTCGAGTTCATCGCCGCGCAGGTCAGTGCCGTTGAATATCACCGCCGCTGCGCCTTCTACCTTGGCCGGCCGTTGCGGACGAAGCCAAACGGTCGAATATCCACGGCTGCGACAGGCCGCCGAGAGCCAGTCCTCCATCTCGTACGACCGCGTGTAAACGGTGATAAGTCCACGTAAGGCCGGAGACGGTTCGTCGGCGGCTGTCAACAGTCGCTCCTCGTCGGTCGCCGTCGGCGGCAGCGACCAGGCGGAACACTCGCCGCGTGCCATCCTGACGAATTCCCGACTACACCGCGGCGGCCACTGGTGCCAATATACTCGTACGGCGCCGGGCCACGGACGGCCGGTCCGCACCTCGCCCTCGCACCAACTTCCCATCAGTCCGATCGTCCGGCTGAGCGGGGCCAGACGCTGCAGCCGATCGACGGACTGGTGCGAGAACTGGAACGGATACGACTGGGCAATGACGATCAGATCCGGCACGAGGCGGCCGCAGTTGATCGCCTCTGCGGCCGATTCAGCGTCCGTGGTATATGTCACCCGGCCAACCGAGTCCAATATCGCTCGGGCGCGGCGAAACTCGTTCCGATTGGTGTTGCCGACCAGGAGAATTTGGATTTGGGACATGTGACGTATGGTTTATTGGGCACGGCGGAAGAAGAGAGAGGAGAGAGGAGAGAAGAGAGAAGGTAGTGGTGGCTAAATCTCTTCTCTCTCTTCTCTCTTCTCTCTTCACAACTTATCCTCGGCCTGGGCGATCAACCTGTGTGCGGCCTGGGCGTCGGTCGCCTCGCGCATCGCATCGAGGAAGCCGGCCACGGTGAGCATACGGCTCAGGCGCGCCAACACGCGAAGATGCCCGCGGTCTTCCGTCGAACAGATCAGAAAAAACACGTTGCTAAGCGCAGCGGCGCTGCCGAACGGTATCCCGCTGCCTGTGCATCCCAGTGCCAGGAATGGTTGGCTGATGATCTTTGGCATCGGGCGGCGAGGGTGCATCAGCGCCACGCCGTTTTCCAGCGCAGTTGGGTGCATATCTTCGCGCGAGCGGACCGCCTCGGCCATGGCCTTGGGGTCCCAGAGCATGCCGGCCTCGGTGGCCAACTCGGTCATTGCGGCTATAACCGAATTGCGCGTCCGTGCGGACAGCGGCATTGCGATCGCCTCGATCGGCAGCATTTCGGCGATGGAGATTTCTTGCTGGTGTTCGGCCGGGGTGGAACGTTGCAGGGTCTGTTCGACTTTTAACAACTCCTCCCCGTCGGACAGCCCGATGCGGCGTTCGAACCAATGGTGAATTTCGGCCTTTGCGAACCGCCACGCCCCGGCGACCTTCCGGCCCGGCAGCTTGCCGCGCTCCACCAGCCGGGTTACCTGCTGCGGGGTCAGGTGCAGGTAGACGGCAAGTCGGTCGATATCGAAGTCGGTGTGCGGCATGATTCGTTTGTAGTAACCGCATTTATGCGGTTTTTCCCGAGCAGACCCGATAAATCGGGTCACTACGAACAAGTTATATTCCCCAATTTGCGCTTATTTGTCCAGCCCTGTTAAAAGGCCGCTTGCAGCTTCGCAGCACACTTACCACGTCCTGCTAATCCGCAAGCGGAATTACACCTTGACAGCCGGGTGAAAATGGGGACAATCCGCCAGCCGTTCACATCAAGAATCGTCCGTCGCCTTTAGGCAAGGAGGCCTTGGGCCAATGCAAGTCTGTCCCGATATTGGGCATTTCACCGGTTTGTGCACACTGCTGCCGGAAGCAGAATTGCTCGGCACCGACGATATTCCCATAAAACGCTGCACGTGTGACTCGCGACTGGTCGAGCCGGGCGATCTGTTCGTTGCGATCCTCGGAAGCCGGCACGACGGACACGATTTCGTTGCCGAGGCCGTCGCACGGGGCTGTTCGGCAGTGCTCAGCGGACGACCGATGCCACAGCTCGCAGTGCCATGCTGCGTAGTGCCGAACGCCCGAAGCGCCTATGCGCGAATCTGCCAAGCGTTGGTCGGAAACCCCGCTGGGCACTTGAAGGCGATCGGTATTACCGGCACTAACGGTAAGACGATCACAAGCTGCCTGCTGACGAGCATACTGACCACCGCCGGACACAAGGCGGGGCTTTTGGGCACATTGGGCTATCTCGACGGCGCTGACATCGAAGATTCTACATTAACCACCCCGCCGCCTGATAAATTGGCCGATTTGTTGGCACGGATGGTCCAAAACGGTTGCTCGCATGCGGTAATGGAGGTCTCCAGCCACGCCTTGGACCAGTCGCGGGTGGCCGGGATACAGTTCGATGCGGTTTGCGTGACTAACGTCAGCCGCGACCACCTGGATTACCACGGCACGATCAGCGACTATCGGCTGACCAGGTCGAGGCTGTTCGACTACCTGGCCCCGGAGGGTTTTGCGGTCATAAACGCCGACGATCCGGCCTCGGCCGCGTACCTTCGGCAATTGGACGGACCGGTGCTGACCGTAGGTATCCGCTGTGCCGCCGAAATTACCGCTACGATCATCGAGCAGCACCTAAGCGAACAGACGTTTCTGCTTACCGCCGGCAGCGAGACCGTACCGGTGCGCACCCGAATGATCGGCACCCATCACGTCTACAACTGCCTGGAGGCCGCGGCCGTCGGTCTGGCTTACGGACTGGAGTTGCCCACTGTCGCCCGTGGTCTGGAATCGGCCGAGCATGTACCGGGCCGGCTGGAGCGGATCGAGTGCGGACAGCCGTTCGGCGTGTTTGTCGACTACGCACATACGCCCGACGCACTTAAAGGGACGCTTAAAACCTTGCGCGAGGTGACCGCCGGCAAGCTGATTTGCGTGTTTGGCGCCGGCGGCGACCGCGACCGGCAGAAACGCCCGACGATGGGACGCTACGTCGAGCAAAACGCCGATGTTGCCGTGCTGACCAACGACAATCCACGCACCGAAGACCCATGGGAGATCATCGACGAGATACTCGAAGGTTTCCGGCACCCTGACGACGTGGAAGTAATCGAGGATCGGCCGGATGCAATACGCTGGGCGCTTAGCATTGCACGGCCGGGCGATTGCGTGCTGATCGCCGGCAAGGGACACGAAAAATATCAAATTATCGGTAATAAACGAATTCCAATGGACGATTGTGAAATTGCCAAACAGTGGCTATATGAATCGCCTCTTGCGGAAATGCGATAGTTTAGCCGCCGCGTCCACGCGGCGCACTTCCCGGCGTGGACGTCGGGGCTAAACGAATGAAAATGCAACAACCATGAACACACTAGACAACCTAATCGCCGCAATCGACGGCAAGTTGCCGATCGTAACCGACAGCCGACAGATCGAACCGGGCAACATCTTCTGGGCGTTGCGTGGGCCGAACCACGACGGAGCCGACTTTGCCGCCGAGGCATTCCGACGCGGAGCGGCCGGTGCGGTCGTAGGCAAAAAAATCGACGTGCCGTCGGACCGTTGGGCAGTCGAGGTCGACGATCCGCTCGATGCACTTCGGCAATGGGCCGCATGGCGGCGACGGCACTTCGGCGGCACGCTGATCGCAGTGACAGGCAGTGTCGGAAAAACTACCACACGACAGATGATCCACACCGTGCTGCGGTCGCGGCTTAAAGGCACCGCCAGCCCGCGAAACTTCAACAACCACGTCGGCGTGCCGCTGAGCATGGCGGCTATCGAGCCGCACCACGACTATGCAGTGTTGGAATTGGGCGCCAATCGCCCCGGCGAGATTGCCGTATTGGCCGAACTGTGTGTACCGAAGATCGGTGTGATCACACAGATCGGCGACGCACACCTGGGCGGATTCGGAAGCCCGGATGGTATCGCCCAGGCCAAGGCCGAACTGTTGGCCGCACTGCCATCGCACGGACTGGCGATCCTCGGCGACGACCCCCGGCTGCGAACCGTCGCCGGGCGGTGCACGGCCGAAATCACATGGGTGGGGACGTGCCCCGGGTGCGACCTTGAGGCCACCGACGTTACGAGCGAGCATGGGCACCTGGGTTTTCGTGTAAACGGACAGAAGTTTTGCATCCCGGTTTGGGGACGCCATCACCTTACCTCAGCACTGGCCGCGGTGGCTGTGGGGCGGACGATGGGCTTCGACTTGAGTGAGATAGCCGAGGTGCTGGAAAATTTTCAGGGGGTGCCGATGCGGTGTGAGGTGCACGAGATACGCGACGCGACGATCATCAACGATACATACAACGCCAGCCCGACGGCCATGCAGGCGGCACTGGAGCTGATCCGAGATTTCGACGCCGAAGGCCGACGGATTGTCGTCGTGGGAGAAATGGCCGAGTTGGGCAACCAGGCGGCAATGCTGCACTGGCAACTCGGCAAGCAGGTGGTCTCGATTGCCGCGGCCGAGGTGTTGATCGCCTGCGGCCGGTTCGCACGACATATGACCGCCGGCGCCCGAGCGGCGGGGTTACCTCATGCAAGGGCGATCCCATGCCGGACGGTAGACGATGCACTGCCGTACCTGGGCCAGGCAATCCTGCCGGGCGATGTGGTGTTGGTCAAAGGCTCGCGGATGATGGCCATGGAACGACTCGTCGAGGCGTTGGAGGTATACCCGAGACGCCGTAGTGCGTAAGAATTCAAGTGTAGCGGCCGGGCTTGCCCGGCGTGCATAGTTTAGCCGCCGAGCAAGCTCAGCGCGTTTTATGCTAAGCCGCAAGCGGCCGTACATTTTTTGAACTATTTGAAGGCTCCGTCGTACACGTTGGATTTGCGGGAATCCGACGCTACCCTCCCTCCTTGGGTAGGAGCAACAACTCGCCGGAGAACGCGGCAACTGGGTCGACCGCGCCGGCGAATGCTTCGCGACGGAGCTTATGACTGAGCGCCGGGGCGGCGCACCCGCGCCGTCCCGGTTGCTCAGGGACTCATGAGAATGGGGGGAGGGAGAAGAAGGAAAGTTGCGTTTTCGCGCCGTGCTTGTCTTCAAATAGCTAAAATATTACGAATCCAGATATTCCCCCTTCCGCCTTCCCCATTCCGCCTTCAGCCTTCGTCACATGTTCCTCTGGCTCCTCGATTACCTAACGTACTACTGGGGCGATGTCCCGCTGGAGGCATTCGACAAGATCACGTTTCGCGCTGCGCTGGCTGTGGTGATTAGTTTTCTGCTGGCCGTGATGCTTGGGCCGTGGATGATCGCATGGCTGAGGCGCAGGTTCCGCGAGCCGATCAAAAGCGACTCACCTGAGGTCTGCCGACTGCACAGCCGGAAACAGTTCACACCGACCATGGGCGGGCTGTTCATCGTGTCCGGACTGATCGCCGCAGTGCTACTGTTCGGCGATTTGAGCAATCGCTACCTGCTGACAACGCTGCTGTTGGTCGGCTCGCTGGCATTGATCGGTGTGATCGACGATATTGTCAAGCTGCGAGGCAGCGGTAACGGCATCTCGGCACGCGGCAAGATGGCCGGACAGGTGGCGGTTGCGACGGCCTGGACGGCCTGGCAGGCGGATGCCTTATCTTTGCCGCCGGCGCGATGACCGTAGCGACATACGTATGCGGTCACGCTGAACTGGCCGAGTACCTTGGCGTACCACGTATCTCAGGCGCGGGCGAGATGACGATTGCCACGGCCGGCATGATCGGCGGCGTGCTGGGGTTCCTGTGGTTTAACTGTCATCCGGCGCAAGTGTTTATGGGTGATACCGGCTCGCTGCCGTTGGGCGGATTGCTTGGGCTGACGGCGGTGGTTGCCCGGCAGGAGTTGCTGCTTGTGATCGTCGCAGGTGTGTTCGTCGTCGAGGCGTTAAGCGTAATCCTGCAGGTCGGCTATTACAAGTTGCGGCGGCGGCGAATCTTCCTGTGTGCCCCGCTGCATCATCATTTCCAATTGAAAGGTTGGGCGGAAAACAAGATAGTCGTGCGGTTCTGGATCGCATCGGCATTGTGCGCACTTGTGGGAATGGCAATGCTGAAGGTGGGTGTGAGGGATGATATGGCTGAAGTAAACGACAACGTTTTGGAAATGCGATGTGCATTGGATATTAGGGACCAGGGGTCAGGGACCAGGGACCAGAAAAAACGTGATATCAATCTCTACCCCCTGACCCCTGGCCCCTGACCCCTGACCCC
>DAOWNK010000161.1 GCA_030642635.1 Pirellulales bacterium | reverse complement strand
CGTGGCATGCCTTCATGTGGCGCAGCCACAGGTAGGCATGAATGGGGCCTTGATTCTTGTTGAACGCACATGCCTACCCACGGCTACGCCGCGTGAAGGCATGCCACCCAACACCCGACAAGAACCGCAGATTATGGCCGCATGAAGTATATGCTGCGTAAACGCAGTGCTGAAGATGAGCACTTGCTCATGAAAAACACGGCTGATACAGCCACAGCATGGCCGCAAACCACCCACAATGATTGTTGCTTATAAGCTAACCTTGTCATAGTTAGGTTTCTTGCAGTTTTATCGGATATACTGGACGTTTGAACATGCTTCGTGTGCCCGTTCATAAAATTCAACCTGGGATGATTCTGGCCCGGCCGGTGCCGTTGCCGAGCGATCCGTTTCGTTATCTGCTACAGCGCGACATTGAAATCCCGATGGACCTGGTGCCTCGGTTGAAGCAGCTTGGGATACTCGAGGTTTGGGTGCGGCACCGCGACCTGGAATTCCTCGAAGAGATCATCGACGAAGAACTCAGCGATCGTCAGCGCGAAGTCTACATGAACGTGCGGCGGAACTTCGAGTCCATCATGCACGACTCCAACACCGAGCTGGACATGGTCAACTTCCAGCAGTCGATCAGCGAGTTGTTCACGTTTCTGAAGAAGACTTCCTGCCCAGACATCCTGTTGCAAAAGCTCGATGCGTTCGACAACTACTTGATGTCGCACTCGACCAACACCTGCTACCTGGCGCTGCTGTTGGGTATGAAGCTGGAACGCTACCTGATCGACCAACGACGGCACAAGACGGCCCGAGACGCCAAGGACCTGCACCTGTTGGCCTTGGGTTGCCTGCTGCACGACATCGGTAAGATGCAGATTTCCAAAAAAATACTTCACAAGCCGGGCAAGCTGACCGACGAGGAAATGGCCGAGATGCAGCGGCATCCGAACTACGGGTACGATATGGTCAAGGGGAGTATGCCGGCACCGGCCACACAGATCGTGCTGAACCATCACCAGCGATTCAACGGCACCGGATATCCGAAGCGAACCGATTACAAGACCAGCGCAGAATTGCCGGCGCCGGCCGACAGACAGATTCCCATCTTCTCGCGGATCGCCATTATGGCTGACATATACGACGCGGCGACCACACGGCGGTGCTACTCCGAGGCGAAGCCGCCCGTGCAAGTGCTGCACGAGATGCGCACCTGGTGCCGGGGATTCTTCGATCCGGTGGTCGAGGAGGCGTTCTACCGGACGGTGCCGGCGTTTCCGATCGGGCAGATCGTCACGCTCAGCGACGGCGTGGAGGCGGTAGTGGTCGATTTCAATCCCGACTACCCGGTCCGACCGAAGGTACAGTGCCTGCGTACACCCGACGGCCGGCGGTTTGAACACCCTGCCCTGGAAGAGATTGACCTGGCGCTGCACATCGATTTGGAGATCGTCTCGGTAGACGGGACCGACGTGCGGCCGTACATGGCCTCGCAGGAATCGGCTGAGTCGGTCTTGGCGCTGGTGTGATGGTGGCTTGCAACTTTTCTGTTAGTTGCTAGAATCATTCCGAATTTACAAAATGGCACAATGGATACCGAGATGGTTGACATAGGTCCCCCACCGGAATGCTGGACGCGGCGGCACCTGCTGGGACTGGAGGAGCTCTCGGCCGAGGAAATCACGTTGATCCTCGACAAGGCCATGGTCTTTAAGGAGGCAATGACCGCCGGGCGGAAGAAAATCCCGCTTTTGACCGGCAAGACTTGCGTGAATCTGTTCTTCGAGAACTCTACCCGCACTCGGACCAGCTTTACTCTGGCCGCCCGCCGGCTGGGGGCCGATACGCTCGATTTCTCGGCATCGACCAGCAGCCTGTCGAAGGGCGAGACGTTCATCGACACGGCGAAGAACCTAGAGGCGATGGGCGTCGACGTGGTGGTTGTCCGGCACCGCACGCCCGGCACGCCGCAATTGCTCGCGCAGAACCTTCGCTGTTCGGTGATAAACGCCGGCGACGGTCCGCACGAGCACCCCACGCAAGGACTGCTTGATATAATGACCATCCGCGAGCGTCGCGGCAGCCTCAAAGGGCTTACCGTGGCGCTGGTCGGCGATATCGCACACAGCCGAACCGCCAGGTCGAACATTTGGGGCCTGAAAAAACTGGGCGCGCATGTGATCGTATGCGGCCCCTCGACGCTCGTCTCGCCGCGCTGGGCGGAGATCGACGTGGAATACTCGTACAGCCTGGACGACATCCTGCCCAGGGTGGACGTGCTGAACCTGCTTAGAATCCAGTTCGAGCGGCAGTTCAGTCGGCCGTTCCCCTCAGTCCGGGAATACGCCCACCTGTACACGATGGACGCACAGCGGCTGGCCAAGACCAAAGACGATATACTGATCCTTGCCCCGGGACCGATCAACCGTGGTGTGGAGGTAACGCCCGAGGTGGCCGACGGCAGCCACTCCGCCATACTCGAACAGGTAACAAACGGCGTGGCGGTACGCATGGCCGTGTTGTGGCTGGTGGCGGGTGAAAGAGGGAAGGGGGAAGGGGGATGTGTAGCGGCGGGGCTTGCCCCGCGTTGTAGTAGTATATGAAAGGACGAATGTACAAACGCCCCGGGACTGCGGTCCCGGGGGCAACAAAGCCGCCGGGTGCCGGGTGCCACTGCTGGCTTGTCCAGCAGTGAGAAACACAGATTCAGTCATGCACTGCTGGACAAGCCAGCAGTGGCACCCGGCGCGTAACTATCCACTACCCACTAATGTCAACGCTCATTATCAAAAACGGCCGCGTCATCGATTCTTCTCAGCAGATGGATCGGGTGACCAACCTGCTGATCGCCGACGGGCGTATCGCCGCGTACGACGCCGAGCCGGACGACGAGTGCACGACGATCGACGCGGCCGGCAAGATCGTCTCGCCGGGGCTGATCGACATGCACGTACACCTGCGCGAGCCGGGCAGCGAGGAGGACGAGACCATCGCCACCGGCACGGCCGCCGCACTGGCCGGCGGGTTTACATCCATCGCCTGCATGCCGAACACCGACCCGCCGATCGACAGCCAGAGCATCGTCGAGTTCATTCGCGGACAGGCCGCCAAGGCCGATAACTGCAACGTGTTCGTCGTCGCATGTGTGAGCAAGAACCGCGAGGGCAAGGAACTTGCCGAGATCGGGCAGTTGGTCGAGGCCGGTGCGGTCGCATTCACCGACGACGGCTCTCCGATCAACTCTCCCGAGCTTATGCGCCGCGCGTTCGAGTACTGCCTGATGTTCGACAAGCCGGTGCTCAATCACAGCGAAATCCGCGAACTGACCGAGCACGGCGTGATGCACGAGGGTCTGACCTCTCTGATCCTCGGGCTGGCCGGCATGCCGACCGCCGCGGAAGACGTGATGGCCAGCCGGGATATCGCCTTGGCCGAGGCGACCGGCGGGCGGTTCCACCTGATGCACGTCTCGACCGGCGGCAGTGTGGACGCCGTGCGCCGGGCGAAGCGGCGCGGAGTGCGGGTAACCACCGAGGTCTGCCCGCACCACTTCACACTGACCGACGAGTGCCTGCGCTCGTTCGATTCGAACTTCAAGATGAACCCGCCGCTACGAGGCAAGGGACACGTGCAAGGCTGCATCGACGGCCTGATCGACGGGACCATCGACGCGATCGTAAGCGACCATGCGCCGCACGCAAAAGAGAAAAAGATGCAGGAATTGGATCGTGCGCCGTTCGGCATCGTCGGGCTGGAGACCTCTCTGGGGCTGGTCGTTACCAGGCTGATCGAGCCGGGGCACCTCGACTGGCCTGCCGCACTGGCCAGGATGACCTGCAACCCTGCACAAATATTGAATCTCGATAAGGGCACGCTAAGGATCGGTGCAGATGCCGACGTGACGATTATCGACCCGAAGGTTCGCTGGACGGTCGATCCGGCTGAGTTCCGCTCGAAGAGCACCAACACGCCGTTCGCCGGCTGGGAACTGACCGGCCGTGCGGAAGTGGTCATCGTCGGCGGCCGGGTAAAGTTTGAAAGAAAGGGGGAAGAGGGAAGGGGGAAGGGGGAAGATTATTGCGAATGAAAATTCCCCCTTCCTCCTTCCCCCTTCCCCCTTACATCCTATGCCTCTCCTAATCGACGGTTACAACGTTTTGCACGTGGTCGGCATCATCGGCCGTAGTGTGGGACCGGACAGCTTGCAAAACGCGCGGTTGGCGCTGCTGAATTTCCTTGCCGAGTCGCTTCCGCCCGACGAGGTTTCGCAGACGACCGTCGTGTTCGATGCACGTCGGCCGCCGTCGGGGCTGCCTCGCAGTTTGAAGCATCGCGGCATTACTGTCCATTTCGCATCGCAATACGAAGATGCCGACAGTCAGATCGAGGAATTGATCAGCGACAATTCCTCACCGCGTCGACTGACGGTAGTCTCCAGCGACCACCGCATCCAGCGTGCCGCCCGGCGACGCAAGGCCAGGGCAGTCGATGCCGAGGCGTGGTATGCCGAGATAGTCCGGCAACGACAGGAGCGCGTACACAAGGCAGCCGACACGTCGGCCCGGCCGCCGGTCCCGCTGTTGGAAGAAGACGTTGAGTACTGGATTCGCCAATTCGGCGGCGAGACGCTGTTGGACGAGTTGACGGAGATAGAAAAGTCGGAGGCGGGGGGGAAACCATAAAGCCGCGACCGGTGGTCGCGCCGTCGTTGCTAAGCCGCAAGCGGCATCGGCGCGACCACCGGTCGCGGCTTTATGAAAGCGCCTCGCAGACCAAATCTCCGACCTCGGTCGTGCCGTAACCCATTCGGCCGGCCGATTGGCTCTTCATCTTGTTGCAGGTGACGAATTGTATGGCATTCATTACGCGGTCGGCTGCTTTTTCATATCCGGCCTGTTCCAGTAGCATGGCCGCCGCGCTTATGGTGCGATTGGGTTAATGACGTTTTTGCCCGTGTATTTTGGCGCACTTCCGCCCATCGGCTCGAACATACTCGTCCCGCCCGGCTCCGGGTTGATGTTTCCTCCGGCCGCCACGCCCATCCCGCCTTGCAATATCCCTGCCAGGTCGGTGATGATGTCGCCGAACATGTTGGTCGTAACGATCACGTCGTAATACTCCGGGTTTTTGACCATCCACATACAGCAGGCGTCGACGTGGTTGTAGTCGGTTTTTATGTCCGTGTATTCCTTGGCGACGTCCTGGAACGTCCGCCACCACAGGTCGTGGCCGTAGGTGAGCACGTTCGTCTTGGCGACCAACGTAAGTATTTTTTTTTGGTTCCGCTTGCGTGTATACTCGAACGCCCAGCGGATGCAGCGTTCGCAGCCCTTTCTGGTATAGACGGCCGTCTGCATGGCGACCTCGTCCGGCGTGTTCTTCTTCAAGAACCCACCGGCGCCGGCGTACATGTCCTCGGTGTTCTCTCGAACTACCACAAAATCGATGTCTTCCGGTCCCTTGCCGGCAAGCGGTGTCTCGACCCCTGGGAAGAGTTTCACCGGACGCAGGTTGATGTACTGGTCGAAGCTGAACCGCAACTCCAGCAGCAGGCCCTTCTCCAGGATGCCCGGCGCGACCTCCGGATGGCCGACGGCGCCGAGCAGGATGGAGTCGAAAGCAGCCAGTTCCTCGACGGCGCCGTCCGGAAGAATCTCGCCTGTTTTCAAATACCGATCGCCGCCGTAGTCGAAGTCTTTGATTTCGTACTTGATGTTTTCCAGTTCAGCGACTGCTTTGAAAACTTTAACGCCCTCGGCGACCACTTCCGGCCCGGTCCCGTCACCGCCGTTAACGGCCACGCGGCGAATGTCGTTGTTGCTCACGTTAATCCCTATTTTCAATTTTCGCTGAAGCTGAAGGCCTTGGCGACTTCACGTCCCAACGGGTTTTGGAGGAACTTGCGCCGGCATTCCGGACACAGATCGAATCGCAACTGCTTGTATACGTCCTCTCCAATCCGGTCGTCTTCGAGGTCCTCGATACGTTCGAGGATATCTTGGATTTCTTGTAGGTGGTCACGGTCGTCGTCATCTTCATCGTCGTCGGTCGGATCGAACGCGGCGTACATTCCCATTTTGACGACGTAGCGGAGATCCCCCGTGTCGAGTTCCCGCTTACACATATCGCATGAATATCGAATCATTCATTCGCTCTCCGTTTAAGGCCGGCGAATGCCGACCGCCGAAAAGTTCTTCTTGTACCCAACGGCTTACCACATCCTGGCCGCCGAAAAGTTCAGTGCTCCAAGCATCAATCCATCTTAATGCCTATTGCCCGGTAATGGCAAGGTGTCCTTTGAAAATTTTGCTGCAAAGCGGATTTTTCGTGAAGATTAACCTGGATTAAGTGCCACGGCCGTCTCGGCCGTGTTTTTCCTGTTCACCTTTAACACGGCCGAAACGGCCGTGGCACTAATTCCGGCCGACCCACACCAACCGGGGGGCAACGTGTTAAAACAACCGTCGCTGACAAATTTCTCGTGTGTCAGACTTGCTTTCCGCATCGTTTGGATTTAGAATCGGTAGATGATGGGGTAGTCGCTTTGGTGACTTGTTAATCTCGGGCATGGTCTCAAGCGAGACCGAAACAAGCTGCTTGTGACGACGATCCAGTACAGGGGATGCTTAACGTGGGACTTTCGGAAATCGACCGCAACCTGTTGGAACGCTGCCTGGAACGGAAGCCCAGAGCGTGGGAGGATTTCGTTGATCGGTTTATGGGTTTGGTGGTCCACATAGCCAACCACACCGCACAGGCTCGCAGCGTGCGCCTTGCACCAGAGGACCGAGACGACCTGTGTGCGGATGTCTTCCTGGCGGTAATCAACAACGACTTTGCACTGTTGCGAAACTTCCGTGGAAAGAGCAGCCTGGCGACATATCTGACGGTTGTCGCCCGACGAATCGTCGTCAAAAAATTGCTCTCAAGTAAAACGACCTCGCGGCTGGACGAAAACAGCGCCGCCCACGATGCCCGGTCCGTACCGGATCCACACCAAGGTGTCGAGCAACGACTCGGCGACCAGGAAGAGGTCGCCCGACTGCTGGAGGGCCTGCAAGAGAACGAGGCCCGGGTAGTGCGGATGTATCACCTTGAGGGCAAGAGCTACCATGAGATCAGCTCTGCGGTCGGCATGACCGAGAACAGCATCGGCCCGATCCTCAGCCGCGCCCGCGACAAGATGCGCAGGGCAGGGCAGGGCGTGTAGCGGCCGTTTTTTCACACCTATTACATAACCTGCACTTTCTGAGAAATGAACTTTGCTACGTGGCCAACGCCATGAGGCTTTTGGCCAGGCCGATGATTTTTCGTGGGAGCAACCATATGTGGGTAATCGTCGATAATTCGTTTCGGAGAATCTGCTGGCGCAGGGCTT
>DAOWNK010000138.1 GCA_030642635.1 Pirellulales bacterium | reverse complement strand
GGCCGTAACGTGAGTAAACGTCGAGCAGGCCTCGAAAAGGGTAATGTGAGAGCCGACCCGCCTGAGTAACGGGGAAGGCTGCTATCGGTCGGAGGATGAGAATTGAGCAACGATACCCGATCGGTCTCACCGGGGTAGTGACGACGGCATGCCGCCCGGCGTGGCAGCGTGAACGTGTTTGGTGGAGCGCCGTACGGTTATCGTTACATTTCCAGGCATGAAGGTGACGGGCAGGCTCGCTACGAAATCATTGAAGAAGAAGCGAGCGTTGTGCAGCAAGTGTTTGGTTGGGTCGGCCGCGACGGCATTTCGATTGGCGAAGTGCGCCGTCGGCTGCATGATCAGGGTGTTAAGACCAAGACGGGCAAGGACTGGTGGGACCGCACGACGATCTGGGCGATGCTGAAAAACCCTGCATATAAAGGCTTTGCGGCATTCGGCAAGACTCGCGTCGGCATTCGCGCGAGCAAAGAACGCCTTTCAAAACTGCAAACAGAGGAGAAAACTCTCTCTGCCGAACAGTCCGAACAAGCTCAGTTGCGTGTGGTGATCGACCGCCTGGAGGAATTCCGCAAACAGATTGCCGAAGGACTTGATGGTCTCGATTGGCACGCCCGGCGTGAAGTAATCCGTTTGCTCGTGAAGCGAGTGGAGATCGACCGCAACGAGGTCCGAGTAATCTACAAGGTCAGTCCGCCCCCTTTTGTCTCAAGCCCCGCTAGCGGGGCTTGTTTGCAAGATTGTTGGCGGTGAAATCGGGGAGCCTTGCGGCGTCCCTCTTTTCATATCCTTATTGCGGGTCGTTCGGTGCGTTCGCCCACGTTCGTCGGTTTCTTCCACCGGGGCCACGTACAGAACGTCCTCGCGATACACCTTGTCGTACAACGCATAAAATCGAAAACTGGGCGATCTCTTCGCTTTGATGTGCAACGCCTCCTGGAGTTTCTGGACTTTTGGTAGAGTTGGTAGGCTCATCGCCAATCTCGTCGTCCTTTGCTCTGTCTTGCGTTGACCTTGAACTAAGGCCCCTTTTCTTGAAATGCTTCAGCAGAAGTTGTTACCTCCTTCCACCGCTCCAAGTGCTACCGGCTGGAGCAACAATTTGCCGGGTGGGATTCGCACCCACTGAAAATCGCCGCCTTTACACGGCACACTGAGAAATGCGGGTTAATTCCTCGTTGTCACCAGGACCACCACGCCGCTGGAAATATTCAACCCGGCCGCCAACATACAAACGGTCGTTACGCCGAACACGGGAATCAGCAGCGTACTGACCAGCAGTGCGCCCAGCGCGGCGCCGATGTAATCGGCCGTGTAGAGCCGCGAGGCCGTGCCGGTAACGTCTCGAAAGTCGAGCTTTCCGGCAAGCGGGAACTCCATGCCGACCAGCACCGCAAGCAGCAGCGACAAGACGGGAATCAGCACCTGCGCGGCTGCGGCCGATGCAACGCCCAGGCAGCCGCCGGTCGTCAACACAATCGGCAGACATACGGCAAAGGCCGCCACGGCCAGTTCGAGCACAACCAGCGCGCCGCGGCCGAATCGCGTCAACATCCGGTTCATTGCAAACGAGCCGATCCCAAGCCCCAGCATAAACATGGTCACGATCAGGCCCACTTGGTGGTAGACGCAGCCGCACAGCACCTGGAACCCGACCAGCATGACTACCTCCAGGGCCGAGGCGGCAAAGCCGGTGGTAAAGATAGCCAGCGGCACCGGCCGGATTCTAAGCAGGTATATCAACAGCCCGACCAGAAGCACGCCCTCCAACAGCCCGAAGCGGAACCGGAATTGGCTGATCCAGTAGCGCAGGTGGTAGTAGTAAAGAATGGGGCTAAAGTCCTTGTTGATCGGCGCATCGTCGCTGAGCGCCCGATGAATGTCGGCCAGCCGGTCGGGCGTGAGCATCGCGTCGAGATAATGTCGGCCGACCAGCCGGGTTTCGATCCCTTCTTGTTCGATCCGCTCGGCCACGTCGGCGGTAAGCTTTCCGTCGGAGGCGAGGAAGAATATCCGGCCGCACGGCAGGATCAATACGTTGCCGAACACGCTTCGGGCGGTTCGATCGGCCACTGCCACCATCGCAGCCAGCCGGTCGCCCAGGTAGTTTTCGTAGTGCCCCAGCGAAAACGCCAGTACGCCGCCGGGTGTGAGCACACGTTTGACTTCCCCGAAGAACTCGCGGGTATAAAACCGATTGATCTGCGAGGTGGAAGGGTCCGGCACGTCGACAATCACCACGTCGTATCGCTGCTGCGTCTGTTTGACGAACAGTCGGCCGTCGGTGTTTATCACGTGGATACGCGGGTCGGAGAGCGTCTCGGGCATGTATTGCCGTGCAACGTGTAGGACCAGCGGGTCAAGCTCCACGTAGTCCACCGCCGCAACGCCGTACTTGAGTATCTCCCGGGCGGTGCCGGAGACACCGCCCGAGATCAGCAGCACGCGCCGGGCGTTGGGACGCTGTGCCATGGCGTAGTGGACCGTCTCCTCGACCTGCTCGATGTCGTGGGTGGAGAACAGCGTAACGCCGTTCTCGATAAAGTTGTACTGGCCGTACGATTCGGTCACCAGCAAGCTGCCATAAGGCGAGTGGCCGTGGAAGACGACCCGGCGGCCGGCGTATTCGACGGTGCGCGACAGGTCGTCCAGATCGCACGCGGTCACAAGTCCGATCAGCGCGGCGGCGACAACCGCAGCGGTCGCCATGAGCAGTCGCATACGAGAAATCGCCGCCACTATCGCGGCCATAAGCAGGTTAAGCAACGCGGGAAAGTATAGTATGTGAAAATGATCGAACAGGTAGACCAGCACGAAGCTGAACAGCAGCCCACCGAGCACGTCGCCGATGTTGTCGAGGAAGTAGACCTGGCCGATGCTCGATGCGTCGCGCTTCGAGGCCAAAATCCGGCAGGCCAGAGCCAACAGGTATCCGGCAATCAGGCAGTACGGCGCAAGCAGCACGAAGCAGCCCACGACCGTTCCGGTCACTCCGACCTCTGCACCGCGCAGGAAGACGACGTTTCGCAGCGTGCGGAGCAGGAACACATCGACGATCGGCAGCACGGCCACTGCGATCTGTGCCAAGATGAGAACCATGACGGGCGATTTCAACCGTGCGGCCGACCGGCCCAGTGCGGTGCCCAGTCCGGTAAGCAGCAGCCAGTTACCCAGCACGATCCCGAAGACAAGCTCGTTGCCCGAAAAGACGGTAACGAACTCGCGCATGAGCGTCAGTTGTGTTATCAAGGCAGAGACGCCCAAGCAGCAGACGGACAAGAAAACGACTGCATCCCGTTGGTAATCGCGGAGTTTCATTGGAGTAATTTCATTTCGGTCGCACTTGCTTTGGCTTGCAAGAGCACGTATAATGTAGAGGTTGAGAGTACGTATAATATAGAAAGGATGTGACAATGCCAAAACTAACACTCAGTGCCGACAGCGAGGTAATTGAGAAGGCCAAACAGTTTGCCATGGAAAATAATACGAGCGTTTCATCGATGTTCGATCGGTTTGTGCGGACGGTCGTGGGACATGGTGAAGTCGTCAAGTCGCTCGGTGAGATCACCAAAAAAGCAACCGGTGTAATTACATTGTCGAAGTCGAAATCCGACCGGCAGCACCTTGAAAATGCCCTTGCGGAGAAGTATCGGCTGTAATTATGAACGTTTTCGTCGATACGAATGTTCTGCTCGACCTAATCCCAAATCATGTATGACATAATCGCTGCTTGCGCCGCAAGCGGCCAGCCTGATAGCTGACTACTGACAGCTACTTCTCTTCCACCACCGGCTCGGGCTGCACTATGTTCTGCAATTGCCCCGGCGGAACTACCACGCCGCAACTGACGATGAACTGGAACGCCTGGTCTATCGTGATGTTCAGGTCGATCGCCTCGCTCTTCAGCACCGTTATCGTATAGCCGGTAACCGGCATTGGAGACGTGGGGATAAGCACCGAGAGCACCGGCTCGTTCGCCGCCGAGCGGATATCCAGCATACTCTCACCGGTGACAAGGCCCAGCGACCAGATGCCCTTGCGCGGATACTCCACGGCTACTACCCGCGTGTATTCGATCTCGCGCCCGGTGAACAGGAAATCGCTTACCTGTTTGACCGACGAGTAGACGTTTCGGATCAGCGGTAGCCGGTGTATTCCACGCTCGAGGAGATTCCAGAAGAAGTGTCCGATACCGGCCGCCATGAACTTGCCCAGCAGATACAACAGCAACACAAACACCGTCAGGAAAAAAGGCACCGAGTAATACGGCCGAAGGTAAGTCAAGTTGATGTATCGTCGGTAGATCGCCTTGGCGGTCTGCGGTGCCGGTTCGCCGGGGTTCGACTCGACCAGGTTGTAAATCTTTTGCGGAATGAACGTGCCGTTGGCAATACTTTGGTACGTCTGCCCGTCGAAAACGGCCGTCTGCTTTTCCGGGTCGGTAAGCGTCAGGTCTTCCTTGGTGTCGGAAATTGTCCAGACGAATACCTCGCGGGCGCCGGAGGTTAGAGGGGCCAGTACGTAATTATGCGTCATGCTGATCACCCAGACGAAGATCAGAATGGTGAACAGCGGCGGGGCCAATACCGCCAGACCGCGGAGCACCGCCTTGCGGAAAGGACGTTCGATCGGCGGGGTGTCGTTGAAGTTGTAGTGCTTGGCAGTCATATGATTATATTCTACGTCGTACTGGCGCCCTGGGCACGGGCGATCACTGCGCAGGCAACGCTTTTCGCCCCGGCACGTTTAAGCATTTTAGCGGCCTCGCTGCACGTAGCACCAGTGGTGAGTGTATCATCGACCAGCAACACCCTTGCACCCCCCAAGTGGTGCGGATCTCGCACCACAAATGCCCCGCGGACGTTCCGGAATCGTGCCGACGGCGATAAGTCCGTTTGTGGCGGGATGTTACGGCGACATGTCAACACCTTCTTGACCTGAACATCCAAATATCGACCAAGACAACCGGCAATGATCTCCGGGCTGTTGGTCCCGCGCCACAGTCGTTTAGTCCGAAACATGGGTATCGGCACGATCACATCCGGCCGAAAATCGGCCAACTGCCGCCCGCGACGCTCGGCAAACAACCGTCCCATCGCCAACGCAAGTGGATAATGGGCAGGCCGCTTCATACGCGACACCACAGTGCTCATCCCTTGGTGATACCCACCCAGAGGTATAACCGTGTCAAACCTCAGCGTGGCTTTCCGGCACCACAGGCACTCACCTGCCGGCACGCCGAAGGCGCCGCAGGCAGGGCAACATGGCCAAGTCACCGGGCCGAGCAGCAACAGACAGTTGTCGCACAAGCGCGGTCCGTCGGCGTTTTCCGGCAAATCTTCCGGCAATTCGGCGTTGCAGTTGACGCACCGCGGCGGGAACAGCAGATTCAGCCCGAGCGCGGCCAGCCGGGCGGAAGTCTGTCTCAAACGGTATAAACATCGAACTATCATGTCGTGTATACAAGCCGCCGTACCGGCGGTCTATATTGCTAATATCATACCTTCTGCCGGCAAAAAATGGGAGGACATACACTGCGACCTTGACTTTCGGTTGCCTGTTGACCTATGCTGCCATAATGAAAAACCAAGACGGTTTGAGTCGGCGGGCACGGTGGGCCGGTGGCGAGACAATCGCCAGTGTGCTGATGGCGCGAACGCTGGCACAGCCGGAACTTATCTCGCTGGCGGCCGGGTTCGTCGATTCCGAGACTCTGCCGATAGAATCGACCCAAAAGGCGTTCGATGCCATTTGGTCCGACCCGGCCAGGGCTAAGGCCGCATTGCAGTACGGAACAACCATCGGCTATCCGCTGTTGCGAGAGGCCGTGCTACAACGAACGGTTCAGGCCGACGGCACGACCGCCGAGCAGTTGAACGTCTCGCCGGAGCAGGTGGTAATTACGGCCGGCAGCAACCAGTTGTTGTTCCTGGTCAGTGACACGCTGCTGGATCCGGGCGACGTGGTAATCTGCGGTGCACCGAGCTACTTCGTGTACATGGGCACCTTGGGCAACCTGGGGGTACGGGCGGTCGGCGTCGAGATCGACCAACACGGCATGATCCCGGAAGCCGTCGATGAATCGCTTACCCGGTTTGAGGCCGCCGGAGAGTTGGGCCGGGTAAAAGCGATATACGCAACGACGTACTACGACAACCCCAGCGGCGTGTCGATTCCGGCCGAACGTCGCGCGGCGTTGGTTGAACTTGCCAAGCGATGGTCGCGCAATGGCAAGATATACCTGGTCGAAGACGCCGCGTATCGAGAGCTGCGTTACTATGGCGACGATATACCGAGCCTGTGGTCGTTCGATCCGACCGGCGAGGTGGTAATTCACGCCGGCACGTTTTCAAAGTCGTTCTCGCCGGGCATCCGGGTCGGTTGGGGGATTTTGCCGCAGACGCTGGTCGAGCCGGTGTTGGCGCAGAAGGGCAACCTCGATTTCGGCTCGCCGAACATAAACCAACTGCTGATGGCCACCGTATTGGAGCAGGGTTTTTTCGACGTACACGTCCAGCGGCTACGGGAAAGTTACCGCAAAAAGCTCGACGCCATGTTCTCTGCCGCCGACGAGTTCCTGGCCGGGATCGACGGCGTCGATTGGGTGCGGCCTACCGGCGGGTTGTACGTTTGGCTGCGGCTGCCCGACGGGATCGACACGGGGTTTTCCGGAGCGTTGTTCGATCGGGCGGTCGACGAAGGAGTGCTATACGTGCCGGGCGAATATTGCTATCCTCCGAACGTCCCAAAACTTACTAAAAACATGCTCCGGCTGAGTTTCGGCGTCCAATCGTGCGATAGTATCCGCCGCGGGGTGGAATTGCTGGGGCGTGCAATCAGAGAGGTATTGTAATGTGGATTATCGACCGATATCTGCTGCGGCAATTCCTCAAGACGTTTGTGATTTGTTACGTCAGCCTGATGGGGCTTTACGTCGTTTTCGACGCCTTCACCAACCTGGAGGAATTCATGCGTTGCGGGAAGTCAACCAGCGGTACACTGCCGCTGTTGTGTTCCTTTTACGCGTACCAATCGGTTGTGTTTTTCGATCGCACGGCCGGGCTGTTGACGTTGATCGCGGCGATGTTTACGGTTTCGTGGATTCAACGTCACAACGAAATGACAGCACTGCAATCGGCCGGCATATCGCGCATTCGGGTAGTAGCTCCGCTTATCGTCACGGCGATATTTATCAGTATGTTCGCCGCTGTGAACCGGGAGTTGATTATCCCACGCTGTCGCGACGAGTTGACACGCCGTCCGCAGGACCTTGTCGGAGACGTTGCCCAGACGCTGCAACCGCGATACGACAACCGGACCGACGTGCTGATCCGCGGCGTTTCGACGTTCAGCGACCGGAAGCGGATTGAACGGCCCGACTTTCTGATGCCGCCGGCACTGCGCCGTTATGGAAAACAACTTGAAGCGGAAAACGCTTACTACATGCCGCCGGAAGGCGACCGGCCGGGCGGATACCTGCTCAGCGGCATGGTGCAGCCGAAGGGTCTGGACAAGCTGCCTTCGCTGTGCTTGGGCGACGAGCCGGTGGTGATCACCCCACGCGACGCACCCGGGTGGCTCAAGGCGGACGAGTGTTTTGTAGCAAGCGACTTGACGTTCGAGCAGTTGACCGGCGGGCGGGCGTTTCGGCAGTTCTCGTCGACTGCACAGTTGATTTCCGGACTTAGGAACAAGAGCCTCGATTTTGGTTCGGACGTTCGCGTAGCAATCCACACCCGGTTTGTCACGCCGTTGTTGGACGTTACGCTGCTGTTCCTCGGTCTGCCGTTGGTTGTAACGCGAGAGAACCGAAACGTGTTTATTGCAATCGGGATGTGCATGGCCGTAACGACGATTTTCTTGTTGGTGGTAATAAGTTTTCAGCACTTGGGTTCGATTTGCCTGCTCGATCCGGCGTTGGCGGCCTGGGCGCCGCTGATGATTTTCGTGCCGCCGGCCGTCGCCTTGGGTGAGTCGATGTGGCGGTAGGTGGTATGCGGTAGGTGGTATGCGGTATGCGGTAGGCGGTATGCGGTAGGCGGTAGGTGGTAAAAGCCCCCGCACTGCGTGCGGGGGCAGATGTGTAGCGGCCGGTGCTCTGCCCGGCGGTATTTTGTTCCAATTCCCTTTTTACTCAATTTAGGAGGTTTTTACCATGACTGCACTTTCTGAGAAATGAACTTTGCTACGTGGCCAACGCCATGAGGCTTTTGGCCAGGCCGATGATTTTTCGTGGGAGCAACCATATGTGGGTAATCGTCGATAATTCGTTTCGGAGAATCTGCTGGCGCAGGGCTT
>DAOWNK010000197.1 GCA_030642635.1 Pirellulales bacterium | reverse complement strand
GCAGTGTTGTTGCGTGTTGTTGTTTATCTTTTGCCTGCGATCCACCACGCCCATCGGTGTGTTCGGTCCGGGCCGATCTCATTGGAACCGTCCGAGTTTGCAAAAGTGGCATTTGGGGCGGCCTGGGCGCGGTACTTGATGTATCGCGAGAACTGCCGGCGGTTGCGAGGGCTGATGGTTCCGTTGGCGATAACGACACTGCCGGTGTTGTTGATTCTTCGAGAGCCTGACCTTGGCACGGCGGCTGTTTTCCTGCCGGTGCTGTTCGTGATGCTGTTTGCCGCCGGTGCAAGGCGACGCGACCTGGCGATGCTCCTGATTGCCGGGCTGATGTTGATGCCGTTGCTGTGGACGCAGATGAGTTTCGAGCAAAAATCTCGCATCACCTCGCTGTTCGACCAACCGGCCCCTACCCAACGCCCCAGCGACGACGCCTATCATCTGCACCAGGCGAACTGCTGGGCTGGTTCTACCTGCTCGCCGCAGCAATGAACCTCGGCGCGGTGTGGTGCGCCGGGCGTAGGAAAAGATACTTCTGGGCGATCGTCTGGCTGGTCGTCGCCGGTGGGTTCGGAATCCTTGGAACCGGTGCGCTTGCCGGGGGGCTGTTGATGATGCCGGAAGGAGTCAAAACGGCGATCGACGCCGTGCTAAGACCGGTGTCGTTTACCGTTGGGGCGTTCGTCGTGTTGTTGGTGCTGTACCTTGGTCGGCGGTTTTTCGTGCTTCCGGCGGTTGCCTGGGCCGGTTTGAACTGTTTGCTGCTGTTTATGGGCCTCTCGATGACCGACCCGGAGTTCGCCGCCATCGTAACCAAGCCGGACAACGTGCCGATAGTGGCGATGGTTTACCTGTTGGCGTTTTTCACATGGCTTGGCGCCGCTCAGGCGGTGGAGAACGATCGTCGGATATCACACGGCCTGCCGCTGAAAGAGAAGGAATACGACGAGAAGGTGTTAGTGTGGCCCGATCTGGTCTACATCGAACTGATCTGCATGATTCTGGTGACGGTGCTGTTGGTGGTGTGGTCGTTGACGTTGCCGGCTCCGCTGGAGCAGCCGGCCAACCCGGTTCTCACGCCGAACCCGTCGAAGGCCCCGTGGTACTTCCTCGGGTTGCAGGAACTACTGGTGTTTTCCGACGCATGGATGGTGGGCGTGGTGGCGCCGTGCCTGATTGTTCTTGGTCTGGCGGCCGTTCCGTATCTCGATTTCAACCCGAAAGGGAACGGTTACTATACGATTAACCAGCGCAAGTTCGCGTACCTTGTTTTCCAGTTCGGTTTTCTGATGTTGTGGGTATTGCTGATCCTGATCGGCACGTTTATGCGTGGGCCGAACTGGAACTTTTTCGGTTTGTACGAGGTCCGCGACCCGCACAAGGTGCTCGCGATGAGCAACGTGAAGCTTTCGGAGTATTTTTTGAATTTTTAATAGGGCCGCCGGCAACTAATCCCCAATCCCCAATCCCTTCCTTCCATGCGCGCCGCCGAACAAACCCATCGCAACATCAAGCGGCTCCACCTGTGGATGGCCGGCGCGTCGCTTGCGCTGTTGGCGGTGACGGTGTGGGTATTGATAGACGACCATCTGCGCGAGTGGAAGGTTTATCAACGGACGTTCAAAGATCAGATTCAACCGTGGATATCCGAGGCACAGCGGCCAGGAACGGCTGGGCGGTTGTTGCAATTGCCGATTATCGACGCATTCGGCCGGCCGCTGGCGATCAAGCAGATATGGCTGCCGGAGCTAACAATCGACTATAACTTTCGCCGGGTCGCCCGGTTCGACCGCTGCACAACTTGCCATCAGGGTATTGACAAGTCGGCGCTTAGCTCGCCGTCTTTGTCAAAATCACTGCCGCAGCCGTACTGCTCTCACCCGCGGCTCGACTTGTTCGTCGGCTCGCTCAGCCCACACCCGATGGAAAAGTTCGGCTGCACAATCTGTCACGACGGCCAGGGCAGCGCGACGGAGTTCAAATGGGCATCGCACACGCCGAACGATCCGAACGAACGTACAAAGTGGCGCGAGCGGCACGGCTGGTTCCGCAACCACCATTGGGACTTTCCGATGATGCCGGAGCGGTTCGCCGAGAGCCGTTGCCTGAAGTGCCACCATGCGGTGACCGACCTGGAGCCGAGCGACCGGTTTCCCGACCCTCCGGCGAAAAAACTCCTGGCCGGCTACCACCTCGTTAGGCAGCGCGGCTGCTTCGGGTGCCACGAGATCGACGGGTTCGACGACTCCGGCAAGTCGGTCGGGCCGGATATGCGCCTGGAACCGAACTACACGGCAGCCGCATTGGAACTGTTGGCCAGTGGTGAGTTGAACGACCAGCAACGCGCCATGGCGCACAAAGTGGTCGACAGCCCGGATGACGCACGGCCGAGAAAGGAATTGGCCGATTCGATCCTCGGGCAAGAACACGGGCAAGCAGCCAGTGGCACGGCCGTCTCGGCCGTGCCACAGCAAGAACACGGGCAAGAACACGGGCAAGAACACGGGCAAGATGCCCGTGCCACACGTCAGTTGGCGCTGGCAAAGCTGTTGTCCGTCGAGCCGTCGCAGCCTGGACGATCGCAGCATGGAAGACGCCGAGCGATTCGAGGCGGTCGAGATTCGCGCGGTGGCCGAATACCTGCTGGGTGACACAGATGCAAGTGGCGCGGCCGCAGCCAGCGGCACGGATGCCAGTGGCGCGGATGCCAGTGGCACGGCCGTCTCGGCCGTGGCTGATGCACAACACGGGCAAGATGCCCGTACCACTGTCGAGCGTGGGAAAAAACTGTTCGAGATACACGGCTGCCTGGCATGTCACACTCACGACGATTTCCCAAAGGGACTGTCAACGCAAGGCCCCGACCTGTCGAACCTCGGCTCGAAGTACACAACCAAGGCGGGCAGAGAGTGGCTGGCCGGCTGGATTCGCGATCCGATACACTACTCGCCTCGGACGCTAATGCCGAATGCACTGCTGGAGCCGACGCAGGCGGCCGATATCGCGGCATACCTGTCGGCATCTACCAAGGACCAACCGCCGGCAGGTCCGGCCGATGTGGTCGAGGCCGATCTGGACGAGTTGGCGCTTATGCACCTGTCAAAATCGTTCCCGGCGAAACAGGCGGAAGAGTACCTGAAAGACGGGATACCCGAGTCGCTCTCCGAGCGGCTCCAAGGCGACGCGCGAATCTTGCTGGGCGAGATGACCGATCAGAAGAAGCTCCGCTACGTCGGCTGCCGTACGATCCGCAAGCGCGGCTGCTACGGCTGCCACGACATACCGGGCTTCGAGGACGCCAAGCCGATCGCCCCGGCACTGACCGATTGGGGACGCAAGCAGGAATCGCTCCTGGCGTTCGAGCATGTCGGCCGGTTTGTCGAGGAGGCTGCTAAGCCGCAAGCGGCAGATTCCCGTCACGGCTTTTTCATGGAGGCGCTGCAAGGCCATCGCCGCGAGGGTTTCTTGTGGCAAAAGCTGCGAGGGCCGCGATGTTTCGATTACAAAAAAGCACAAAACCTATCGTACAACGAGTGGCTGACGATGGGCCGGTTCGGCTTTACCGACGAGCAGATCGAGGCCATCAGCACGTTCGTGCTGGGGCTGGTCGCCGAGCCGCCGCCTAGAAAGTTCGTCTATCAACCGGATACAGTGCATAAAGCGCTGATCGACGGGCGTAAGGTGTTGGACAAGTACGCATGCGCCGAGTGCCACACGATTGATATGGAGCGATGGACGTTCGAGTTCGATCCCGACGAGTTTGACGCCCCGCCGCCGATGGAGGATTACGATTTCCTGCGGCCGTACATTTCGCCCGAGGAGCTTGCCGCATCGATGCGCACCGACCAGCGCGGCCTTGCACATGCCGAGGTAACAGGTATGCCGCTACTGGACGCCGACGGGCGATCCGATCGGCCAGGACCTGTTCCGCGGCAGCAGCATCGAGCAACTCGACGCGGTGACCGATTTGTTGTTAAACTATAATTGGTACATGAAGTCTCGGACTTCGATTCGAGAGATGACAGAACCACCAACCACCCCAATCCCCAATCCCTAATCCCCAATCCCTACACCGGAGATATCCCCATGCCAAACAAACACAACCGACGCCAATTCATCAAGCGCACCGCCGTAGCGGCCGGTGCGGTTGCCGCCGGGCTGCACGTGCCGATCGCCTGCAACTATCATCCCTGGGAAAGTGCTTACATATTGCCTCTGGATCACCCGTACGTCGATATTACCAAAATGGACGGCACGTTTCGGATACCGAAGCTGCCGGTCGGCAAGTTGGAGTTCCAGGTATGGCATGAGAAGATCGGCTACCTGTCCACGCCCGAGTGGAAGAAGGGCCGGTTCAAGATGACCGTCAAGCCGGGTATCAACGACCTTGGCGCTATCAAGATCGACGCGGCGTTGTTGGCGAAATGAAAAACTGAAATTACTTCTTTCCAAATCGGCGTTGCTGCTGGAAAAATCGCGAAAGTATTTCTCCACACTGCTCGGCCATCACACCGGAGACGACCATGCAGCAATGATTTAATCGTTTGTCGGTCAATAAGTTGTACAGCGTGTGGACCGCGCCGGCCTTGGGGTCGGCGGCCCCGTAAACGACCGTTGGAATTCTGGCTTGCAGCATCGCCCCGGCACACATCGGGCAAGGCTCCAATGTGACGTAGAGCGTACATTCGTCCAGCCGCCACGACTGCCGCGCCTCGGCCGCCTGGGTGATGGCGATCATCTCGGCGTGGGCCGTGGGGTCGTGCAGTTGCTCTCGCTGGTTATGAGCACTGGCGATGAGCCGGTTTTCGTGGACGATCACGGCCCCGACGGGCACTTCGCCCTCACGGATCGCCTGCTCGGCCTCTTCCAGGGCGAGTTTCATAAAGTGCTCGTGCATTGGTACTTCTTGGGGGGGTACTGGACAGTTGCATTAAAATAAAGGGGATGGTATTTTAAGTTAGTGTGGTTGATTAAACAATATTTCAACATTTTACACATCAACTGAATTTCGTTGAATAGTTGTGAAAAGAGGTGTCCCATGCCGCAGGCTATCGTCGATCCGGAAGAGTTAAGGCGCTTCGCGCAGAACCTGAAAAAGTTCAACTCCGACGTTCAGGACCGAATTACCATGCTCGGCGCCCAGTTGGCCGCTTTGGGTAAGACGTGGCGAGACCAGGAAAACAAGAAATTTACCGAGGAATTCGAGCAGCACATCAGAATAATCTCGCGGTTCGTCGAGGCCTCCGACCGCCACATCCCGTACTTGCTGAGAAAGTCCGAGATTATCGAGGAGTATCTCCAGCAGAGGTAAGGTGCCCGGATGAGTCGTTCCGCAAAAGTCACGTCGATCGACGCCGTGCGGACGTTTTCGGCCGCACTGCGTCGTTTTCAGGAGGACGCCGCGGCGGCGCTGGACAGCACCAACCTGGCGACCCAACACGCACTGGAGTGGATACGACATGATCGGAAAGACTATTGGGCACGGCAAGTCAGACGCGGTTACGAACAACTCGGCGAGGCGAAGGCCAACCTTCAGCAATGCCTGACGTTCGGCCGCGTAGGCGATCACCGGCCGTCGTGCATCGAAGAAAAACGTGCGTTGGAAAGGGCCAAACAACGTTTGAACCTTGCACGGGAAAAGGTCGAGACGGTCAGACATTGGTCTCGCACGGCGGATCGGGCGGCTATCGAATATCAAGGCAACATCAACCAGTTGGCCGGATGGCTGGACGCAGATTTGCCGCGAGCACTGGCCACGTTGGAACGTATTGCCGATGCACTCGAATCGTATGTTTCGATTGAACCGTCGGTAGAAAAGACGCCCAAGGCGCCGGACGTAGATGACAAATGAGAACATGGGACTTGACCACCGGCGCGGCGAAACTTGAACAGGCCGTCGATTCGCTCCACCTTGCATGGACTGAAGCCTCTGCCCACTGGGATGACGAGACGCAACGGGCCTTTCAGAAAAACCACCTGGAGCAGCTTCAGCCAAGGGTGCAAAGGGCGCTGGACGCCGTACATCGCGTTGTACAGGTGTTTGACAAGGCGCAGCGCGAGTGTGATGATGCTTAATAGGGGGCTGGGGGCTAGGGGCTGGGAGCAATACCGTTGAATTAGTGGTAATATCAAG
>DAOWNK010000117.1 GCA_030642635.1 Pirellulales bacterium | reverse complement strand
TGGGTCCAGCCCAGCGTGCTATATTGGTTGATCTCTGTCAGCGGAGCCAACGCCGGGCGCTGGTCGGTGCTCGTCCCCGCCGTGTCGATTTTGATGGCCCGACTTCGTTGGAAAGTTGTGTCGTTTGAAACAAATGTGGGCACGTATTGCTTGTTTCTGTATTGTTTGCCGACGCCGAACAACAGCGTGATAAAATCATTCAGCGTCAGTGCTCCGCCGGCCCCGTTGTCCGTGTTGATCGTGGCAACGCCGCTGGCGGTGAACAAACCTTCCGGCCTGTCCGTTCCGTTGCCGTTGGCAATAACGTCGTCCAACTCCTCTTGCATCCGCGCGCCGATGTTCGCAGTCAGAATCTGGCCGACGTTGACGGCTGCATCGCTGAGAAAATCCCTGCCAACCTCGACAGCAACCGCACAACCGAACACCGTGCTATCCAGAGCGGCCACAAGAGAACTGGTGTCGAACAAATCCACTTCCGTGTTGTCGCCCTGCCCCCAACTAACGGTCGGATTTCCGACTGATCCGCCCTCCACGCGGCGACCACGATCCAGCGGACGCAAGTCCACTCTAGGGAATAATTCGCCGGTGAGCAGCGGAAAAGTGACGAGGTTGTCGTCGAAAAAAGTCGGCGTGATTTCCAAGCCGCCACTGGTTGCATCGTCGATCAGTGCCTTCGTGTGGACACCCCCGACGATCTTGTCGTAATGCTCGCCGGCAACCGTGCCAGCCCAATCGTCCGACTGCACCATTACGTCGAGCAGACCGCGTTCGTGCTCGGACAGCGTGACGTTGAACAGACCGCTCCGCTGGCCGATGTGCTTCAGAAGCACACCTGCTTTGGCATTGTCCATATCGCTTGGCATTTCGGCCGGGCGGCGTGTGAATGGATTGAGCACCTCCGCGCCTGTTTTGCAGTGCGTGCCGGTGTAGCGTTTTTCGCTGTACGCTTCGGACGGGTCTTTGACGCGAATGTTCGCATCGCCACGTCCAAAAACTTTTTGTGGGTTGGGGGAACTCATAACATCCTCCTCCTCGTTTAGCTCAAGAAATTTTGCGTCCGACAGCTCGCCACTTACGAGCAGTTCAGCCGTTTGTTTTCCGAAAACATGTTGCACTGTCTCCGCGTCAGCGTTTTCCGCGACCCGGGGACAATGGCCTTTGTCGATCAGCCATTTTTTCATTTTTTCCGTGATTTTGATGCTCATTTTTACTCCTTTCAAAATGCCCCGCCGGCCGGACCCAGAGCGAAAAAAGGGTCCGGCGCGGCGGGTCGGGCAGCGATGAAAATTCTTGGCAAAGAGGGCTGCCCTGCAATTGCAATAAAAAAGCCGCAGCAACGTGAACATTCGACGTACTCAAAAAGAGTATCCAAGTGCTCACGCTGCCCCGGCGAACTTTTCCCGTGACGCGGATTTTTTAGTATGCGATTATTTTACCCAAAACCGGGCGGTTGGTAAACCCCGAATTCGACTTTGCGACATGCAACGCGATTGCAAGTGCGGTCGCGGCATCGCCGTGGCCGGACGGACCACGCGGACTGTCGAGCCGCACGCCGTAGCTCCGCTCTTCAACTCGCAATGATCTCAGGTCTGACAACAACTGGGGATGTGGATATAGGTCGATCTGCCCCCCACTGAACGCCCCCAACGTAGCCGAGCACATTGATCGCAGATTACCACTGGTGAAATCCGCCGACTCTATCCGGACGCCCCGCTTCTGCAATCTTTCGATGAGATACGCAGCCTGCCACGGATCGGCACCCACTTGCAACCGGAAACGCCGGTCAAGATCGGCGATGGTCCGCTCGATTTCCTCAATATCCACCTTGCCTTTGGTCGGCGGCGCCCAGACGTGCAACCGGGCGAGCTTCAGCCTTCCCGTGGCTTCGTGAACGGTAGCTTCAGGTTCGTCCGGCTCCGGTTCGTCCCACAAACCCGCGTCGATCATCGCGGCCGCCGTGGTGGACAGCCTGCGTTCGGGCCGTTCCTTTTCCTCGCAAAAGCCGACGTGACGCCCCACGACTGCCAACGCCGCCTTGTCACGCGACAGGCCCAAGTCCAGGCCGGCCACGTACAGCCAGCCCTCCTCGGCCTGGGACAGCGGACCGGCGAGTGTGACCGCCGCGCCGATGTCGGTTTCCTCCAGGGCATCGCCCGAACCGCTGGACCACCGATTGAGCCACAACCGCTCGAAAGCGATGCGGGGCAGAAGCCGTTTCTGTTCGGCCAGTCGGTCTTCGGTTATCCAGCTCGCTTCGGGGCCGTCCAGCCGTGAGAAGCACCATGCCGGATCGGATCGGACGGCTTCGCGGACCTCCCACTGCCAGGATTCGCCGAAACCGGCATTAGAAATACAGATTACCATGCAGGCGGCCCGCTTTGCAGCAGAGGAAATCAGAGAATCCCACAGGTCGCGGTTTTGCCAGTGGACCACCTCGTCACAGACGAGAAAATCAGGCGTCAAACCGTAGCTGGTCGGGGCGTCGCTGCTGAGGATTTCAAGCTGGCTGCCGGTCCGCTCGTTGACGATTTTGTAGGCTTCGACTTTCAAGATTGCTTGAAGCCAGGGATTCAGCCTCACAAGCCCATCTACCGCATCCCGGAGCAATCGGGCTTGATCTCTGTCGGCAGCCGCCCCATAGCCGGACAGTCGTTTGCGGCTGGCAAACAGACACCACGCCGCCATCACCGCCAGGTCCAGTGTTTTGCTGTGGCCGCGCGGCCTTTCGAGCCAGCCACGCAACGGCCCGTCCGTTTGTTGCCCGACAACCTGTTGCCAGCCCGGATCAAGTGCTGCGAAGTCTGCCCGCTGCCAATCGTCAAGCAAGGCGCCCAACCGCCGGGGCCGGCCGTCGGCGTCGATCAGCAGGGCGGATCGGAAGGCGGCCGGATCGTTTTGCAAGCGTTTCAGGTCCACGTCAATTGCTCTCCGCGATGCGATTCAGGTCGGCTTCGGCTGCGTCGGCCCACTCTCCCACTTCGGCGAAAACGGCCACGATTTCCTCGTGCAGTTCGGGCTGGCCGACGGTCTCCATCGACAGCAGCGCGAAACCGTAGCTGACCGCTTCGTCCAGGTCGGCTTGCGTTTCGCAACCGTCCAGCATCCCGGACAACGAAGCCAGGGCCGTGCAAAACGCCGGTGCGACTTCGTGATCGGCGTCGGGCGGCAGCAGGCCGTGACCGCCGTCGGGGCGGATGCAAAACGCCGCGTGTGCATCAAACCTAGTCATCTTTCATCCTCCTTCTCGTCGCGTGGTCGGCCGTCTGACGGCCGTTCTGGGGCGGTGGCATCGGCCCCTTACTCCCCTTGCCTCGCCCCAAGTGGCGTGTCCTGCTGGTTCTCGTCGGTGTCTGGGGGTTCGGCTTCGGAGTACAATGCGTCAATGAAATCTTGCTGTTTGTCGCGGTCCAGGCCAAGCGTTTTGACGAGACCGGACATCGAATTCACGCCCTGCGTCCATCGCCCGAGCAGTTCAATTTTGCCCACAGGATCGGATGCGATTTCCTGCTCCAACTGCGACAAAAACTCTTGCATGAAAGTCAGCCGCTCAAGCAGCAGCAGCTTGCCACGGGTCATCGCATCGACTCCACCGCAATCAGCAACCAAGGACGAAAACGTACCGTTCAACCGACGGCCCAAGACGGTTCCGGCGTGTATCTTCGTCAAGAATCCTCTGCTGTATCGCTTCGGCAACTTACTGCTCGGCTTTCGTTTCATGGTTCCGTTGTTGACCAGTCGATCTCGGACAGCACGTTGTAGATCGTCGGCCGACTGAGGGCGACGGCCCGGGCTATCTCGGCTATGGATTCGCTTTCAAGTTTCATTCGATGTATGATCCTAATCTGCGTGCGTGAGACCTTTTTTCTGACTCCCGGCTTGCTGCCTCCCCAACGCTTCCCGGCCGCCCTGGCGACGGCTTGACCAGCCCGCACCCGTTCGCCCCGCACTTCATTTTCATATTGTGCCACGGACGCCAGCACGTTCCCCATCAGCCGTCCGGCCGGCGTCGAAAGGTCCAACCCATCCCGCAGACTCACAAGATTGATTTTGGAGAAACGCAGCTCGTCGAACAGGGCCGTCAAACCGGACGCCGTGCGTCCCAACCGGTCCAGCCGCCAAACGACAATCTGCGATACTTTCCCCGACCGGTAGTCACGCTCAAGCCGCTTCCAACCGGGTCGGTCCATCGTCTTACCACTTACCCTGTCGCGGTAGACCTTCGCCGGTTCGTCTTGGGCGTCCCTCCATCGCTGAAGGTCCGGCTCCTGGCTGGCCGTGTCCTGCCGACGGCTGCTCACCCTCAGATAAATCGCAACGTGTTTCGCCATGATTCGTCATCCTGTTCGGGGTTTCTTCACCCTTGATTATATACGAACAGGGACGATCTGTAAAGTGTGATTCCTAATTTTTATTTTACGCCACGACCTCCCCGAAAATTGCTGTAATCGCCGGGAAATACAGGGGCGAGTTTTAGAGGGTTCATACTTTACACTTGGCTCCAGGTCTATCCTTCGGCCCACCGTACCATGACCATATCCTCGGCCAACAGGTATGCAAGCTGACAGGTTGCGAGGCGAGCACCAACCATCGCATCCTCGCCCTTTTCCCTCTAAAGTAGATTGACTAAACAACTCCAATCTCACACAACGACCATCGGATTCAACCGTCGGCATCCGATTCGCACTCGTCCAGGCGTTTCGCCACGTCGTCCAGATCGCACCCATAGCCCGTGTTCCGGTCGCCTAATTCAAGACAATCGGCGGATATATCGGCCAAGCAATACGTGCCGTAATCTGGAGCTTCTGGCGTCCTGCTGCGTGATTTCCGCAAGGCCAATCCTAAACGAGTCGCTTTCTGACGCAGGCGGTTTTCTCTACCTTTTTCATTCATCACAAAATCCTCCAAAAACGCCCCGGCCGCCGTCCAAAAGGGAAACCAACAAATGAGAGGACGGCGGCGGGGCTTTTGAAACACATCAGTGACATTTTTGGTTTCCCTTCTCGCCCTTATTATCGCTAGAAGGTTTCAAGGGACAACTTTTTTTACTCAATTTTTTTACCTCCAAGACCCCCACGCCACAACCAATCGGCCACCGGCACACACACACCGTACAGCCCTACCTATTACGACTAGACGATTTACGTAACTTGTTGCATAACAAAGGTTTACAAAAATCCCGTTCCGGTACTTTTCGTGTCACTCCGCAAAATCAAGAGTGCGAAAGCAGGCGGTCCGAATCCAGCCCGAATTGGCATCGACCGAAATCTCGACAGGTTTCTTCGACGCTGTCAAACTCGATTTCGAGTAGCGTGGCGGCCGACCAATCATCGCTTACGCTTGCAAGATTCCGCATCCGTTCGCGTGCTTGTGCAAGATGCTCGATTGCTTCGCTGTGCAGTTTTTCGGCTGTGGTCATTGCTCTTCTCTTTCCTCGTGCAGGGTTGGATGGACGTTCAATTTTGAGAATTCGTCCATTGTGACGGTTCGCACATAATCGACGTTGTCGGGCATGGTCAAAACAGAATCGTGAATCGTGAAAATCGGATAGTCTGGACGCTCCCGCCGGATGCGATCGGCAATCCCGTGAACGAAGATGGTCGCCTCGGCGTTCTGGATCACGTGGGCCGCGTGGCGGTGGTTTCGTTTCTTCAGTGATGCAAGCATGAAGGCTACGGACGGGTAGCCTTCGGTCAGTCGATCCTTGATTCTGTCACGCCAACGATTCTTGCCATACATCGCAGTCAAAAAGCCCGTTTTGATTCGGTCGCGTTCGTCGCCAGGTCGCATAAGCGATTCATACAGTTGGCCGCTTTCGCAGACCTCGATGTACCGTTTCAAATCAGGGCGTCCTGTGTCCGATTCGTTAGGCCGTGGGTGTCGGCGGTGGTAAGGGTTCGATCCACGGCGAAATGATCGTGCCCTGAGTCGCATGGCCGTTTTTCCATTTCGATAGAACTGACGGGCGACCAGACCGGCAATCAACGGCTGCGAATTGGCCAGGTCCAGGCCGACCAGCGGCTGACCGTTGACGCTCAGGCAACAGCGTAGCTTCTTCGCCAGGGCCGTGAGCGGCGTATGCACCCGCCCGAAACGGTCGCACACGAACCAGTGGGCGGCGGTGTCGATCCGCTTGCACGTTTCGACCAGCAGGCTGTGGTATTCGTCTACGGGCATCGCACTGCCCTTATCCGGTTTCATCGTCGATATGACGCCGTGTGCCCGCTCTACGTCGATCCGCAGCAGGTTTAGCTTGCCCTCCAGCCAACGGTGAACGGGCACCAGGGGCACGCTCTCGGCTGCATACACCCGTTGGATGCGGCGGGCTAGGCTCGCGCTTGTGCAAGGGATGCGTCGCGTCTTGCGAAACTCAGGAGCAAGGCGATAACCCTGTGATCGTTTGCCAGGCGTCCAAGTCGAATCCCAATGAATCACGCCCTTGCCCCACAGCCGGTCGCGGATTTCCGGCCAGACTTCGGGCAGGATGATTCTTGTGATGTACTCCTGTTTCAGTCTGATGAAGCCCCGTTCGTCCGCTTGCCAACACAACCATTTCCAGTGCAAGAGATTGAGAAAATACGCGGCGAACTGCCGCTGGCCGCGCGGAATCAAACTGGGACGGAGATTCACGGGCACATAAAAACCGGGTTTTATATTCCGGGCGTTTGTACTATAATAATTCACGACTTCACTGCTCGTTGTGGTGTGAGTTGGTCCAAGTGCCGCTCGGTCGTTTCGCTGCTGCTCCGACCGGGCGGTTTTTTCGTTATGCCGCCGCCTCCGGGACAACAAAACCCCCCCGCTCGGCACGCTGCCGGTCGGGGGTGTGATTGATTATGATTGTTGCCTCAAAGGGCAGGATGGTAAGACCTTCTACGGATAACTGCTAAGCCGCAAGCGGCAACTATCCGCTCTCCAGCAGCAACGTCACCGGTCCGTCGTTGACCAATTCGACTTCCATGTGGCGGCGGAAGCAGCCTGTGGCCACCTCGATCTCCTGCCGGGCGACCGCATCGACGAACACCCCGTAGAGTTCTTCGGCCAGTTCTGGCTCGGCGGCAGCGACGAAACTCGGCCGCCGGCCCTTACGGCAATCGCCCAATAGTGTAAACTGGCTGACCACGAGCATCGTCCCGTCGACTTCGGCCAGCGAGCGGTTCATTTTCCCCTGGTCGTCCTCGAAGATTCGCAGCGTGGCGATCTTATCGGCCAGCCATCGGGCGTTTGAGGCGGTATCGTCCTCTGCCACACCGAGCAGGACCAACATCCCACGGCCGATCTGTCCGCAAACCTCGCCGTCCACTGTCACTTTGGCCCGGCCGACACGTTGAATACACGCTATCATGTTGAATATAATAACATTGTCATGGAAAAACAAAAACCACTGATTGCGCTTACGCTCGGCGACCCGGCGGGCGTCGGGCCGGAGATCATCGTCGGCGCGTGGACCGAGACGGTCGTACACGATTGGTGCCGCCCGGTGGTGGTCGGACATCCGGAGATACTCCGCCGTGCGGTCAAGCTATGGCAAACCGCCCTGACTGTGGCGGAGGTAGATTCTCCGGACCGGGCCGAGCCGTCGCCGGGGGTCATACCGTGCATCCCGTGCGGCTCGGACGACGTGCTGGATGTGAAACCCGGCACACTCGACGCCCGGGCGGGCCAGGCGGCATACGATGCCGTGACCACCGCCGTTCGGTTGGCGCTGGACGACAAGGTAGATGCCGTGACCACCGCACCACTGCACAAGGAGGCATTGCACCTGTCCGGCCACAACTACCCCGGCCACACCGAACTTTTGGCCGAGATGTGCGGGGTGGACGATTTCGCCATGATGCTTTATCTCGGTCCCGACGACCGGCGGCTATCGCTGGCAGGGTTGGCCGTGGTTCACGTCACATTACACATGGCGCTTAAAGATGTCTTCGGGGCACTGACCGAGGACGCGATTCTGGCCAAGGCACGGCTGGCCGACCGGTTTATGACCAGTCTGATGACCTCCAGGCCGAGGATCGGCGTGTGTGCCTTGAACCCACACGGCGGCGAGGGCGGGCTGTTCGGCAACGAGGAGCAGACGATCATTGCACCGTCCGTCGAACGGGGGCGGCGCGAGGGATTGCAATTGGAAGGACCATTGCCTGCCGACACGCTTATGATCCATGCACGCGATGGAAAATTCGACGCCGTTGTGGCCATGTACCACGACCAGGGACACATTGCACTGAAACTGATGGGAATGCACCGTGCGGTCAACGTAACGCTCGGGCTGCCGATCGTGCGGACAAGCGTGGCACACGGTACGGCGTTTGATATTGCATGGCGTCGTCAGGCAGAGACCGGGAGCATGGTCGAGGCGATTCGTGTGGCCGGCCGGTTGTGTGGCAAGCGGTAGATGGTATGCGGTGGGCGGTGTGTAGCGGCCGGGCTTGCCCGGCGTGGCATACGATGGCATAATCATTGCGAAGCCGCAAGCGGCTGGGTTACCCCCGGGATCGCAGTCCCGGGGCGTTTTACTATCCACTATCCACTATCCACTACCCGCTACTCCCATGCCCCCCTGCCCTGCCCCGGATACTTGTTGGCTTTATTTGATTCGTCACGGTGCGACTGCGAACAATTGTGCCCGGCCGCCGCGATTGCAAGGCCATAAGGTTAATCTTGGCCTGTCGGCCGAGGGCGTCGAGCAGGCGCGGCGCACGGGTTTGTTGCTGGCGGACCGGCACATCGACGCGGTTTACACCAGCCCGCTGCTTCGTGCCAGCGAGACTGCAAAGGCTGTTGCCGCACCGCACGGCCTGAAGGTCGAACCGGTCGAGGAGTTGATCGAGGTCGACGTCGGCCGTTGGGAAGGCATGTCTTGGGACGAGATCAAACGGACACACCTTGAGGCGTATCGGCTGTTTGCGGCCGATGCGGCAGTCAACGGTTACCTGGGCGGCGAGAATCTTTCGGAGGTTCGAGCCAGGGTAACTCCGGCGTTTGATCGTCTAATGGCCGGGAACACGGGCCGAACAATTGTCGCCGTCGCGCACAACATCGTCAACCGGGCGTACATTGCCCACCTGTTGGAGATGCCGCTTGGAAACTATCGTGCAATTCCGCAGGACAATTGCGGCGTAAACCTGATCCGCTATCGTAACGGCGATGCAAAGGCGATAACGATTAACGCGGTTGGGCACTTGGTCTGCACTTTCTGAAAAAACAGCGATAATTGGTATACACTAAAAAAGGCTCTTCCATCATGCTGCGGTTTCAAAACAAGCCGCACAATGGAGGAGCCAAGGATGGTAAGTTCGAAATGTTGTTGGGAATCTCCCGAAC
>DAOWNK010000243.1 GCA_030642635.1 Pirellulales bacterium | reverse complement strand
GGCAGCGAGGCGTTGGTCACGCCGTCGGCAACGTACGGTCCGTAGCGGCCGTCGAGCAACTGGATCGGCTCGCCGGTTACGGGCGAAGCGTCAAAGGTTTTGATCGGCTCTTTCTTCCGGGCGGCGCCGCGCCGCGACTTCGGTTGTGCCAGCAGGTCCACCGCCTGTTGCAGCGTCACGTCCAGCGGCGAGACATCCTCCGGCAGCGAGCGGGTCTCGTCGCCGCACTTGATGTACGGCCCGTATCGGCCGTTGTGTGCGACGATATCCGCGCCTTGTTGCGGATGGCTGCCCAGGGTGCGCGGCAGCGAGAGCAGCTTCAACGCCATCTCCAGGTCGATATCTTCCGGCGTCATCCCGCGCAGCAGCGATGCGTTTTGCGGTTTCTCGTCGTCGTCGGCCGTGCCGCGTTGCACATAAGGCCCGAATCGGCCGACCTTCAGGAAGACCGGTTTTTGTGTATCGGGGCATATGCCGATCGGCTCGTCGCCTGTTTCCGCCTTGTCGAGCATCTCCAATGCGGTCTCGACGTTAAGTTCGTCCGGCGGCATATCTTCCGGCAGGCTTGCCCGACGATCGCCCTGCTGTAAGAACGGCCCGTAGCGACCCACGCGGACGAAAATCTCTTCGCACAGCTTGCCCCTGCCGTCCGGTTTGCCCAGCAGCACCTGGCAGACCTCGCGTGCGTCGATTTCTTCGATCTTGTCTTTGAGTTGCTGCTTAAGGCCGGGGTGTGAGTTGCCGAAGTAAAACGCTTTCAGGTACTCGACGTGGTCCATCTCGCCTCGGCTGATCGCGTCCAGTTCATCTTCCATCTCGGCGGTGAACTTGTAGTCGACCAAGTCGGGCAGATGGTTTTCCAGCAGGTGGCTTACGGCGAACGCCGTCCAGGTGGGCACCAGGACGTTGCCTCGCTTGATCTTGAAGACGTACTGCCGGGCCAGGATAGTGTCGATGATCGAGGCGTACGTGCTGGGTCGGCCGATGCCCATCTCCTCCAGCGCGCGGGTAAGCGAAGCCTCGCTGTATCGGTTCGGCGGTTTTGTGGTGTGGCTTTTAGGTTCAAGTTTGCGGCACGTCAGACTCTGACCGACGGCGACCTTCGGCAGCACGTCGTCGTGGTTGGCTAACACCGTCTCCGGGTCGTCGGATCCTTCGACGTATGCCCTCAAGTAACCGGGGAAATCGATCGTCTTGCCGCTTACCTGGAACACGGCCCCGTCCGCCTCCACGGTGATTGTGATCCGATGCCCCCGGGCGTCGACCATCTGGCTGGCGATCGTCCGTTTCCAGATCAAGTTGTAGAGATTAAATTCATCGACATTCAGC
Organism: Pirellulales bacterium; assembly: GCA_030642635.1. GTDB lineage: Bacteria > Planctomycetota > Planctomycetia > Pirellulales > Thermoguttaceae > DAOWNK01. Next base: position 3,473 of record DAOWNK010000243.1, on the reverse strand, counting down.
TTGCCGCGCAATGCGTCGGGCAGATCGAACGGATGTCCGGCCGGCCGGATCGCCTCGTGCGCCTCCTGCGCGTTTTTGACCTTGGTCTTGTACAATCGCGGGCTGCTGGGGAGATACTCGTCGCCGTACTGCGATGCTACCAACTTTCTGGCGGCATCGACCGCCACGGACGCCAGACTGGTCGAGTCGGTACGCATGTACGTAATGTGCCCGTTCTCGTACAGGCTTTGGGCAACCTGCATCGTCCGACGCGCGGTGAAATTGTACTTCCGGTTGGTCTCCTGCTGCAACGTGCTGGTAGTAAACGGCGGATACGGCCGCGAGGTATACGGTTTGTCTTCCAGGTTGGATATGCGGCACTCGGCCCCGGTCAGCCGTTCGAGCAACTCGGCGGCCTGCGATTTGTCCAACAACAGCAGCGTCGGGTCTTTCAACTTGCCGGTTGCCTGGTCGAAATCGCGGCTGGCGGGAATCTTCCGGCCGTCAAGCGAGATCAATGTCGCCTGGAAATCCTCACCGTCGGCGGTGATGAACTCACCGAGTAGGTCCCAAAACGTGGCCGTCACGAATGCTATGCGCTGCCGCTCACGTTCGACGATAAGCCGCACCGCCACGCTCTGCACCCTGCCGGCCGACAGCCGCGGGCGGACCTTCCGCCACAACAACGGCGAGACGTCGTAGCCGTACAGCCGGTCGATGATCCGGCGGGTCTCCTGTGCACGCACCAGGTTATTGTCGATTTCTCGCGGTTGTTTCAGCGCATCGTGGATCGCTTCCTTGGTAATCTCATGGAAGACAAGTCTGCGGACCGGCACCTTCGGTTTTAGTATCTCGCAGAGGTGCCAGCTTATGGCCTCGCCCTCGCGATCTTCGTCGGTTGCAAGGTAGAGGTCCTTGGCGTTTTTCAGCAACGCCTTGAGTTTTCGGACCTGTTTGGTTTTCTCTTTTGGAATGACGTAGACCGGGTCGAAATTCTCGTTGACGTTCACGCCCAGGTATGCCCAGTCTTCGCCCTTGTATTGTTCGGGAATTTCCTTTGCCCCTTGCGGCAGGTCGCGGATGTGCCCGATGCTGGCCTCGATGGTGTAGCCGCGGCCCAGTAATTTGCCGATCGTGCGGGCCTTGGCCGGCGACTCGACAATCACCAGCGACTTGGCGGCGGATTTTAGTTTGTTGGCCATAATTTCAGGGGCGGGGGGCTAGGGATTGGGGGTTGGGGTTGTAGGCAGGGGGTTCCCTAGTCCCTAGCCCTCAATCCCTAGTCCCCACCTTGATAATTTAGGCAATCCGGGAAAGGGTCGTCAATATGTATCAGCAACTCGGCCCACAATTCCTGAGTCGGTCGGTGCCGAGGCGGATCATTGCTTCATCCGACCCAACCCGGCCGAAAAATTGGGTCTGGAATTGTAACAGGTGATCCAATCCATACAATCCGTAATTATTTTTGGGATTGCGTTTGTGCGGTAGTCCCATTTAGAATTACCGAATTCGTAATGTCTATAACACCATTACTGCGCTGCCGGTCCGTTTGTCAAGTCGAATTGGGCCGAAGCCTGCCACCACAGAGGTATATTCAACCCATGGCAAGCCCCTTTCACATATTTCGTAAGCATCAAAAGGTCTTAATTGCCACGCTCGGTGTGTTGGCGATGGGCGCGTTTGTATTCCTGCCGATCGTCATGGATCGGATGGACACGCGAGCTACAGCCAACCCGGTAGTTGTGAAGACAAAGAAGTACGGGAACCTCAGACAGTATGAATTGAACACAATGCAAGATCGACGCCGTCAGGTGCTCCATTTTCTACAGCGGGTTGAGCAGGCGGTTGCCGAGTCCGGCGGGCGGGAGATGAACGCTCGACGGTTTGAGTTCGAGCTTGGCCCGGCCACAGAGCAAAACATTGTAGACACGTGGCTCTACGCAGAATACGCCAAGCGGCTCGGGATGGTGGTAAGCGATCGGGCCATAAACAAGTTCATCCGCGAGTTGACCGAAAACCGGCTGACGCCATATCAGTTGAAGGCGATTTTCAAGTACGTCAGGGTAAGCCAGTATCAGTTTTTCGAGTTGCTTCGGCACGAGTTGCTGGCGATGCGATTTCGCTTGATGTTTAACGTCAGCCTGTTAGCCACGACACCGGACCAGCGGTGGGACTACTTTACACGGCTTAAGCGCAGAGCGGCCGTCGAGGCGGTTCCGATCTCGGTCGAGCAGTTCGTCAGCCGGATCAAAGACCCGGACGAGAAGACCTTGCGCGAGTTCTTCGGGAAGCACAAGGAGACGTTTGCGAACCCTGCCTCGCCGGAGCCGGGTTTCCACCGTCCGCACAAGGTCGCCGTGCGGTATTTTAAGGCCGATTACGAAAAATTCATCGCCGCGGTTGCCGACACGGTAACCGACGACGAAATCAAGGAATTCTACCAGGAGCACAAGGAGGACATCGACCGAATGTCGGCCGATAAGCCGGATGAAGATGCAGACGACAAACCGGACGAAAAACCAATTGAAGACGTGGACGATAAGCCAGCCGAAAACGACGACGTACTTCCCGACCGTGCCGAGAAATTGATTCGCGAGGTGTTGGCAAAGCGGAAGGCGGCCGAGAAAATATCTGAAGACTTCAACCATATACAGGAAGCAGTAAGCCGATACGGCAGCAAGTACGCCAGATACCAGGCCGATAAGGAGATGAACCAGCCGGCCACCGAGCCGAAGGAACCTGACTACGGGGCATTGGCACAACAGTACGGTTTGAGCACCGCACAAACCCCGATGATCTCGCAGTTGCAGGCACGGGACTACGACATCGGCCGGTCGCTTGTCGACGGCCGCGAGCCGTTCGGATACGTTGCCTATCGTGACAACTGGCCGCCTTACCTGACCGAGACCGCTATCGATCACTCCGGGGGCCGTTACCTATTCTGGAAGGTCGAGGAGACGGCGGCAGCGATTCCGAAGTTCGACGACGAGGGAGTTCAAGAACAAGTGCTGCGGACGTGGAAGATGGTTCAAGCCAGGCGTCCTGCCCGCAAACAGGCACAGCGGTTGGCTTCGGAAGCCGTGGAGGCCGCCGCACCGCTTCAAGAAGTGTTCGCAAAGAAGCCGGAGTTGCAGGTGATCGAGCCGTCGCCGTTTAGCTGGCTGACACGCGGCAGCGTGCCGGCAATGTCCTCACCGTATGCACGCCCGCGGCTCAGCACGGTCGAGGCATCGACTACGCAGGCAACGATTTTATGCAGGCAGTATTCAATCTGGAGCCTGGAAAGGTCGGCGTGGCGATGAACAACCCACAGACGATCGCCTACGTCGTGCGCATTTCAGAGACTACACCGACTGAGAACGCCCTTTGGGCACAGTTCGAGGTCGACTCGTACGGCGCCTACCGCGACGCAGCAGCGGCCGACCAATCCGAAATCGTCCGTGCGTGGCACGAGGAGCTTATCTCGGACGCCGGGTTGAAGTGGATGCGCAAGG
>DAOWNK010000346.1 GCA_030642635.1 Pirellulales bacterium | reverse complement strand
CGAGGCCGTCCGCGCTGAGTTGACCGCCGTAGACAAAAAGGGGGCCGTCCACGAAATGGTCCAAAGACTGCTCGATGCAGGAAAGCTCGACGCAGGTGAATTTGCTAGTATCGTCAAGGCGATACTGAAACGCGAAGAGCTGGGTAGCACCGGGATCGGCCGCGGAGTGGCGGTGCCTCATACCAAGCATCCAAGTGTAGACAGTTTGGTAGGAACGGTTGCCGTCAGCCGCGAGGGGGTGGATTTTGCCGCGCTGGACGGTGAGCCTGTCAACCTGTTTTTCTTGTTGATTTCACCGCCGGATAGACCGGGCGATCACCTTCGGGCGCTTGAGAACATCTCGCGGCAATTACGCGATGACACATTTTGCAGGTTCCTCAAGCAGTCCAAAACCGCCGAAGATATCCAGCAATTGTTGGATGAAGCCGACAACAATCAGTTCGGCTCGTAACGTCGGTATAGGCAAGAACAAGTGCGTAGGGTGGGTGCTTGCACCCACGTGTTTGCATAACCGCCAGTGTGCGTGGGTGCAAGCACCCACCCTACAAGTTTACATAGGGGCAGAAACTCGTCGCTGATCATGTCAGAAATCAAAGCCACACAGATCGTCACCGTGCCGTACGAGAACGGTATCCACCTCCGGGCAGCCACTTTGATTGCCAAGGCGGTGCGCCGGTCAAATTCCGACGTTGTGCTGATACAAGGACACGAATGTGCCCCCGGCGGAGAGGTTCTGCAAATCCTGTCGCTTGGAGCCGTACCGGGCGAAAGCCTTACGCTCGAAGCGGTTGGGCACGACGCCCGGCAGGTATTGGATGAACTACGACGATTGTTCGCTGAGAACTTCGGTGATAATGAGTTCAGCGATAATAAAGAAAACAGTGACATTTCAGCCATCTGAAGTGTTGTGGACATTTTTTACCCATTTAGCCGTGTGCTTGCACAGCGGCTAAATGGGAGTATCGTATCGGCATGCAAGAATTGCAGGGAATCGCCGTTTCGCCCGGTGTGGTTATCGGCGAAGCGCTGGTGATGGACAACGAGGGATTTCGTATCCCGCGCCGGTTCGTTGCGCGCGACGCAGTCGAAGACGAGTTGGATCGGCTCGACGCGGCCGTGGCCGGCGCAGCCGCCGAGATCGCCAAAAATCGCGATGCCGTCTCGCATGAACTCGGCGAAAAATACGGCGCCATCTTCGAGGCGCATCTCCAGATGCTCCAAGACGCCAAGCTGCGCAGTGAGTTGGAGGAGATGATCCGACACAAGCATTACTCGCCCGAGTATGCCGTCAGCCGCACCTTGCGCCGCTACGCACAGGTCTTCCAGCGATTGGAGAGTTCGTACCTGGCGGAGCGGGTAAGCGATATCTTCGACATCGAGAAGCGGTTGTTGCGACACCTGCTCGGAGAGCGTCGCGAAGTCATCTCGCACCTGACTTCTCCGGTGCTCGTACTTGCCCACAACCTCACCCCAAGCGAGACGGCGAACCTCGACCGCCGGTTCGTCCGAGGGTTCGTCACTGAGATCGGCGGACCCGGCAGCCATACCGCCATCGTGGCCGAGGCGCTGGAAATTCCGGCCGTGGTCGGCACCGGGCCGTTCCTGACCGACGTCTCCGGCGGCGATCAGGTCATTATCGACGGCGACAACGGCCTGGTGATCATTAGCCCGAACGAGGAAACACTTGCCAGGTATCGGCACGAGGCCGAAGAAATCCGCACGCTGGCCGACAGGCTCAAACCGTTGCGGGACCTACCGGCGAAAACCGCCGACGGAGTGAAATTGCAAATACTCGGAAACATCGAGTTTCCATACGAGGTTGAGCATTGTATCGAGCGAGGCGCCGACGGCGTGGGGCTTTACCGCACCGAGTTCCTATATCTCGGCAGCGAGACGGAGCCGACCGAGGAGGTTCACTACAAGGCGTACTCGCAGGTGGTCGGCGCCATGGGCGGCAAGTCGGTGACTATCCGCACGTTCGACCTTGGCGCCGACAAGGTGCCGCACCTGCCCAAGTCGGAGGACGAGCGCAACCCGTGCCTGGGATTACGAAGCATCCGGCTTTCGCTGAGGAACCTGCCGCTGTTTCGCACGCAGTTGCGGGCGGCGCTCAGGGCGAGCATGCTTGGGAACGTGCATATCATGTTTCCGCTTGTAACCACGCTGCTCGAGTTTCGGCAGGCCAAAATGGTGTTGGCCGACGTGATGGAAGACCTGGACGAGCACGGAGTGGACTTCCGACGCGACGTGCCGGTGGGCATGATGGTCGAGGTGCCGGCAGCCGTGATGATGATAGAACAATTCGTCGAAGAGGTTGACTTCCTGAGCATCGGCACGAACGACCT